>CAZFSG010000042.1:0-11483 GCA_964521665.1 uncultured Elusimicrobia bacterium | reverse complement strand
TTCAAGCACAAATATTAGAAAGTATTATACTTAACATCATAAATTTTCAATCTCTTATAGCAACAAAAACTGCACGTATAGTAGAATGTGCGAAAGGAAGAACAATTCTTGAGTTTGGGTTAAGACGTGCACAAGGTATAGATGGTGCTATTTCTGCAACACGTGCTGCATTTATTGGTGGAGCTGATGCTACTTCAAATGTTTTATCAGCAAAGATTTTTGGTATTCCAGTAAGAGGAACTATGGCACATTCCTGGGTTATGAGTTTTGATTCTGAATACGAAGCGTTTGAAAAATTTGCTAAACTTTATCCTGAAAATGTAATTTTGTTAGTAGACACTTACAATACAAAAGGTGGGATAAAAAATGCAATAAAAATTTTTAAAGAACTTAAGAAAAAAGGAATAAAAAATTTTGGTGTCCGTATTGACAGTGGCGATTTAGAAACTTTAAGTAAGTATGCAAGAAAAGAACTTAATTCTGCTGGATTTAAAGAAGCAAAAATTGTTGTTTCAAACGAACTTGACGAAAATATTATTGAGCAATTAATTAATCGTAACGCACCAATAGATATTTTTGGTGTTGGAACAAAACTTATTACAGGCCATCCTGATGCTTCTTTAGGTGGAGTATACAAAATTGTTGCAAAAAAAATAGGTAAAAGAATCCTACCTTTAATTAAAATTTCTGATACACCACAAAAAATTTCTTTGCCACATATAAAAAATGTTGTAAGATTTTTTAAAGAAAACAAATTTTTGTTTGATGTTGTTTGTTTGGAAAATGAAAAATTAAATAAATACAAATTCTTTTATGATATTGAAACAAATTTTAAAGTAAAGTTTGTTGATAATGATGAGACTAAACAATTATTAAAACCAATTGTTAAAAATGGGAAGTTAGTTTATACTTTCCCTAATCTTTATCAAATAAGAGAAAAAACGAAACATAACCTTTCATTACTTCCTGATGAGTATAAAAGATTGATAAATCCACACCTGTATAAAGTTTGTATAACAGAGAGATTGAAATTGATGAGAGAAAATTTTATTAAAAAATGTCAAAAGTATCTGATTAAATAGAATTTATAACAAGTATTAAACATTAATTTAAAAGTTTATAACAAGTATTGACAAGTTTAATTGTGTTTTGTAAAATTAAATAAAAGGAGGTAAGTAAAGCATGAAAAAATTATTAATGGGGTTAATTTTATTTTGTATGTTATTTAACATTTTTGCACAACCTATATTATTTGCACAATCCTCATCTTCTTCATCTAGCACTTCCCAATCTAAAGATACAGTCGAAATAGGAAAATCAGATTTAATTTTAATTCTTTTGGTGGTAGTATTGTTAATTTTAATATTATAATTTTCGTTAAAAGGATAATTTTTAATGAAAAAAAAATATCATTATAAAATATTTTTCTTTTTAATAATTTCAGCAAATTTTTTATTCAGTGAACAAGAAGTTACTCTCCAAGCAGAAAAAACAAAAATTCCTTCTCGCCCTATTATATATGATGAAACTGAACCTAAATATGGTACGATAAATACTACATTTAATTTTAGAGCAAGAGTTATTGAAACAATATCAAAACTTAAAAGTGTAGAGTTGTATATAAACGGTAAAAAAGTTGAAGCTAAACTTAAACCATCTGGGTTTTATGAGTATCAAGTTAAAGGTTCACAAATTGGTTATGGTCAACATTTTTATAAATGGGTAGCAAAAGATGTAGTAGGTAGAGAAACAACTCCTGTTGAAGATATAATAAGAATTGCATCAAATCAGATAAAAGTAAATCAAGTAGGATATAGAACAAATGCTAAAAAAATAGCCTTTGTTACTTACTCTGATACAACTGATTGGATGGGCGAAGAAGAAGGTACACCACCAAAATGGTACGCTTCTAAATTTAAAGTTATAAACGCTCTTAACGAACAAGTAGTTTTTGAAGGAAATCTTACAAAACCTCAGTGGGATGAAAACTCATGGGATTATGTTCAAGAAGCTGATTTTACTAATTTAAAAACACCAGGGCTATATTATATTTCTGTAGAAAAAATAGGAAATTCTGCTTGGTTCAAAATAGAAGATGATCCTTACTCAGATTTAGCCAAAACATTGATGCGTTCTTATTATTTGCAAAGATGTGGAGTATATATTAATGATAGTATGAGTGGAGTGTATCATAAAGCCTGCCATTTGTTTGATGCTTTGTATTTTAATCGTGATGATGCACCGAGCCGTCTTTGGGATGCAGGTACACCTAATAAATTTAATAAGGATGGAACTCCAGCAGTTGGAATATCACAAAAAGTTGTACCTTTAGGTTATTTAAATGGTGGTTGGCACGATGCTGGTGATTATAATAAGTATGCTACAAGTGGATTATTTTCTTGTGCAGTGTTACTTTGGGCATATGAAAAAATGCCTGATAAATTTTACGATGGAGAACTTAATATACCAGAATCTGGCAATGGTATACCTGATATCTTAGATGAAATAAAGGTCTATCTTGATTGGATATTAAAATGTCAGATACCAGAAGGTGGCTTCGGGCATCCATCGATAGGTTTATATAAAGATAAAAAAGAAGCTGGAGCTGTGTACCACAAAGTTTCTACATTTGATTTTGGCGAATTTGTACCTCCAGATAATGAAGGTTTACCAAGATATGTAGCTGGTATAACAACTACTGATGCAGGATTGTTCGCAGGTGTTATGGCAAGAGCTGCAAGAGTATATGCTAAATTTTTACCTGAAACAGCACAAATATATCTTCAAGCAGCAAAAAGAGCATGGAATTGGTTAAAATCTAAAAAAGAAAATGATCCAAAATGGATTGGTGGTGATGAAGGTCAACAACCAGAAAATATGCAAACAGGTCCTTATGTTAGCAAAGCTGGCGATGTAGATGAAAGATTTTTTGCTGCAGCTGAACTTTATAGAACTACAGCAGAAAAAGAATACGAAGATTATGTATTGTCTAAATACTCAAATGAAGATAATTGGAAGACAGAATTAGGTGCACCTCGTGCTACAATCAGTGCATTTGATTGGGCTGATGTTCACACAATAGGGATGTTTACTTATTATGAAGCATTACTTAGTAAGAAAGAACTTTCTGATGAACAAAAAGAAGCAAAAAAATTTATTGAAGAAAAACTGAAAGAATATGGAGATAGAATTTTAAAAATTTATAAGTCGGAATATATATATCCAGAAAACCATCCTCAAGCTGGGAATAAGTATGCAAATAGATATAAAATTGTACTTTTAGGTGGATACAAATTTAAACCATACCATCCTACACTACCAGCTCATCAATGGCCTGAAGATAACGAATTTGTTTGGGCATCAAACAGAGTTATAGCATCTCATGGAATAAATTTACTTATGTTATATGAACTTACAAAAAACAAAGAATTTTTAGAAATTGTAGAGGAACAACTACATTATCTTTTAGGTAGAAATGCAGTTAATAAATCTTTTGTTACAGGTTTTGGATGGAACTATCCATTTAAAACTCATCATAGATATGTTCAACCAACCGGCGTAATGATACCAGGTCTTGTAGTAGGTGGACCAAACAGAGACGGTGCTGATTATACAAAACCTACTCAAACAAGCCCTATTGATAAGATAAAACCTGCTGGTGATTATAGAGAACTTACCCCACATCCTTTTATGAGATATGAATGTGTATTAAAAACTCGTGGTGATGATATTTATCCTGATATTCCTAAAAATAAAGATTCTAATTATCCGTTACTTAAAAGTTATATTGACGAATGGAACGCTTATGCTTCAAACGAATATGCTGTGGATTATGTTCCTGGTTGGGTGTTTATCACAAAATATTTTTCACAAACAAAACCAACCCAGGTTAAACCAAAAGTTGAGATAATAGAACCTTCAGAAAATGCTTCGTGTTTACCAGCAGGGATCACAATTAAAGCAAAAGTTTCCTCAACAGAACCATTGCTTTTAGTGCAATATAAAGTAGAAAATGAACCATGGAGAAGTATGATTAAAACACAAGCTAATATATACGAGGCATTCTTTAATGACACCTCAGGTGTTGGTTTAAAAGGGAAAGTGTTAATTAGTGATTGTGAAATAAATGATGTAAGAAACAGAGTTACTGATTTAGGAGGAGGTTGGCTTGGTGCATATGGTGACGCAGGAGGATCTGTTGTTAATGGTATGGATATGAAGGGTGAGGGTGGCCCAGCTTTATTTGATTATAAAAATTCAAGACCAGGGTCATATAAACCTGGTTCAGTGTTATTTAACTGGGATTTTACTAAATTTAATCCTTCAAAAGTTCCAAAAGATTCTCCTTCAGGACCATTTGCATATGCAGGTTGTGGTTTTCAAATAGCACCAAGGCCTGGATATTATGATTGTAGAAGTTTTAGTGGAGTTTCAGTATGGATTTATGGTAGAGAAGATCAACCAGAAATAGGTAAAGATGCTGTTGGTAATATGGTAAGAATTCAACTTAACGATTTCAATGATTTTAAAGGACCAAAACAAGAAGGTGTAGAATACTGGGGATACACAGTTTATGCAAGACCTGGGTGGAACCATTTCGTGGTACCATTTACAAAATTTAAAATACCAGCGTGGGCAACAACTAACAATGGTCGTGCAAACGAAGTTTTAGATTTAGATAAAATTCAAGCTGTTGAATTTATTGCATTAACTTCGGACTTAAAAGGAGAATTATCTATAGATGATGTTGAGTTTTATATAGGTCACTATGAACCTACTTATGAACCTGATGTAGAAGTACAAGAAATTAAAGTTTACAATAAAGATAATCAAAGGATAAGTTATATTCCTAAGAATCAACAGGTAAACATTGTAGCCAAAGTAGTAAATCTTAATGCAGCAAAGTTTATTAATGTAAGAGCAATAGATATCAAAGGAAGAATTTCTTCAGATCAAGTAATAATTCATGATGCAAGAAAACCGGTTGAAAAAATTGTAGTTGCCTTGTTAATAGATGATAAAGAAATAGAAAAAAAAGAGATAGAAATTAAAGCTATAAAGTATGTTAAATTCTCTTATTTAAACGAAAAAGAGGAAGATAAAATTAAAGAAATAAAAATAAAAGTTTATAAACTTCCAAATGAACGGGTAGATGAAAATAATTTATGCGCATTAAAGTTAGAAGTAAAATAATATTTTTAGTTTTTATAACAGCTATTACGTATATCGCTGCACAAAATAGTTATGAACTTATAAAAGTAAACCAGATAGGTTATTTACCTTCTTATCCAAAGATATTTTTTGTTACAACACAAACTTGTGGAGAGTTTGTAATAAAAAATGTTAAAACAGATAATGAAGTTTATAGAAGTACGCTTACTTACTTAGGATATGATAGTTCTTCTGGCGATTATTTATGGGAAGGTGATTTTTCTTCTGTTACAGAACCCGGTGAATATTATATTTATATCTCTTCATTAGGTAAATCATATAATTTTAAAATATCAGAAGATGTATATTTTGAATTGTTTTATAAAACTATGCGTGGATTTTTATTGCAACGTTGTGGTATAAAGTTATCTGAACCAGAATATTCACATAATGCTTGTCATTTGGATGATGGTAAATTATTTTTAAGTGGTAAGGATAAAAAAGTAGATGCTACAGGTGGATGGCATGATGCTGGTGATTATGGTAAATACATTGTAAATTTAGGTGTCTCAGTTGGAACATTATTACAAATATATTTTCTTAATAAACAAAAATTTAAAGATAACCAACTTTCACTACCTTATGGTGAAAGTTATAATAACATTCCTGACATTTTAGATGAAATAAAATATGGTATAAAATGGATTTTTGCAATGCAGGATGAAATAACAGGTGGTGTATACCACAAACTTACAGCAAAAAATTTTGAACCAATGAACATATTGCCTGAACAGGATTATTCTGAAAGATATATAATTGATTTATCTCTAAATTTGTCAACATCTACACCTACTACTGCTGCAACTGGAAACTTTATTGGTATGTTAGCTGCAGCATATAGAGCTTTTAAAGATTATGATTTATCTTTTGCAGAAAAATGTTTATCTAAAGCAGAAAAATCATGGGAGTTTTTAAAAAATAATCCTACAATAGTTCCACAAGGCGGGTTTAGAAATCCTGCTGGAGTATCAACAGGTGAGTATGGTGATTCAAACGATACTGATGAACGTTTATGGGCAGCTGCAGAACTTTTTGCTTCTACTTCAAAACAAGAATATAACGAATATTTTATAAATAATTATACAAGAATAACTTCGCCAACTTCATGGTCTAATTTAAAAAACTTAGCTGTTTATACTTATTATTTTGCAGAAAATGCTGATGTTTCTTTAAAACAACAGATAAAAAATGATATAATTTCTTATGCTGACAGTTTAATACAAAGGATTAATAGCAACTATTATAAAGTTGTGCTTAGGAATACAGAGTATTATTGGGGTTCAAACAGTGTAGTATTAAACTATGCGATAGATTTAATTTTTGCATATGAAATAACAAAAGATGAGAAATATAAACTTGCTGCATTAGAACAACTTCATTACATTTTAGGTAGAAATCCTACAAACTATTGTTATGTTACAGGATTAGGTACTAAAAGTCCAAAAAATATACATCATAGACCTTCTGTAGCGATAAATAAAGCAATACCTGGATTTTTAGTAGGCGGTCCAAATAGTAGAGGTAATGATAACACAATGAGAGAGTATATCCAAACATATTCACCGCCGCCAGCAAAGTGTTATTTAGATGATACTTCAGCATATTCAGTAAACGAAATTGCAATAAACTGGAATGCACCAATAGTGTTTTTATCAGCATATTTTTTACCACAAGATTATGAGTTTGTTTCATCAACACCAATATTTTTGTCCATAGATTCACCAAAAGATAATTCAATAGTAAGAGGACAAATAGATGTGAATCTCACTGTTTATTCATCAACTGAGATCAAAAAAATTGAGTTATTTCTTAATGAATTTTTGATTTCTTCTTATGATTATTATACAAATTCATTTTCAATTGACACAACACAATATAGTGATGGTGAATATGTTTTAAAAGTAGTAGTGGAAGATAGTTTACAAAATAAAGTTGATAAACAAATAAAAATAAAAATAGCAAATAGTTTTTTTGCAAAATTTAAACCACATATGTTTGTCTCATTAAATAAAGATGGAGTTAATCAAATAGTTGATTTTACAAATAATAACAATCTTCAAGTTAAAAAAGTAATAATTTATAATTCAAAAGGTAAGGTATATTTTGAACTTAATTCTGCTCCGTTTCAGCTAGATGAAAAAAAATTAAAAAGTTTTTCTACAGGAATATATGTATACAAGATCATAACAAAAGATAACGATAATTTGTTTGGTACTTTGACTTTGGTAAAATAATGAAACGAAAAATTTTGAATATAGTTTATATTTTATATGCGTTATTTTTAATTTATGTATTATATAGTATTTTTGTGGTTAAAGTTGGTATATCTGAAAGAAACCTTTTGATTTATATATCAGCGGGGATTGGGTTTGTAATTTTATTATTAGAAATTTTGTAGAAAAGGAGATACAATTTATGAAGAAACTTTTTTCTTATTTAATAGTTATAATTATAACTTATGCTGTAGCAGCGTATGTTAACAATAAAGAACTTAGGCAAAATATACAAATGTTTGTTTCACAAAAAATTTTAAAAACACAAAAAATTGAAATTATGTGGATAAAACCTAAATTAGCATTTGTAAGAAAAGAACCATCACAAAATGCTGCTTTGTTGGGTTCCTTAAAAAGAGCAACACAAGTAAAAGTGTTAAAGAAAGAAGGTGAATGGTGTTTTATTGAAACACCGAGCGGTATCCCTGGATGGGTAAAATATGATGTGTTAACTTCTACTATGCCAACGGTTGTTGTTAGTAAACAAAAAGAGGTAGTTTCTCAAGAAGTTGTTGTAAAAGAATATTATTCACATGATAAACTATCAACCCAACCTTTAGAAATTATAGAAGCAACAAATTTAGTACCCTCGCTTGATGAACCACCAGAGATTATAAAAGAAGAACTTAAGAAACAACAGGTAAAAAAAGAAGAGCCAAAGTCAAAAACTCAACCACAACAAGAAGTTGTTCAAAAAGAAAAAGAGTTACAACAACAAACTACTACGCAGCAACAAGTAGATACTACAATACAAAAACCTAAAAAAATAAAACCACCAAAACCTGTTAAAACTGAAACAAAAGAAACGGAAGCAGAAGAATATATAATTTGTCCTAATTGTGGTGCTGAAGTGATAAAAGGGGAAAGATACTGTCCTTATTGTAGAGAACCTTTATCTAAATAAAAATTTTTATAAATTTTTGTTGACAAAAACACAAAAAATGATTTATAATATAAATGGGAACATTTTTAAAAAATATATGGTCATATAATAAGAAGAAGGGAAATTGGAATATGAAAAGGAATTATTTATTATTTTTATTATTTTTGTTAGTATTAGATATATGTATATATTCACAAACCTATGTTGAGATGTATGGTCAGTTAAAGGTTCAAGGTAGGTATTTAGTTGACAAAAATAACAATCCTGTCCAACTTAGAGGGATGAGTTTATTTTGGAGTCAGTGGGGGTCAAAGTATTGGAATAGAGATGTTATAAGATGGGTAAAAAATGATTGGCGGGTGAACATAATAAGAGCAGCAATGGGTGTTGAAAACGGTGGCTATTTGTCAGATCCGAACACTCATAAAAATCTTGTCAACACTGTTGTCCAGGCATGTATTGATGAAGGGATATATGTTATAATAGATTGGCATGATCATAATGCACCACAACATGTAAATGAAGCAAAATCGTTTTTTGCAGAAATGGCACAAAGATGGGGTTCATATCCTAATGTGATATATGAAATTTTTAATGAACCTGATACAGATGATAGTTGGGATGGGATAAAGAATTATGCGTACCAAGTTATACAAACAATTCGGCAATATGACCCAGACAATGTTATTTTAGTAGGAACACCAAACTGGTGTCAAGATGTAGATGTTGCTTCACAGTCACCACTTACTGGTGTTACAAATGTTATGTATACTTTACATTTTTACGCTGCATCACATAAGGCATATTATAGACAAAAAGCACAAACTGCTATAAATAATGGTCTACCAATTTTTGTAAGTGAATGGGGAACTTGTGAGTATACAGGTGATGGTAGTTACGATTTTAATGAATCAGATACATGGCTTAATTTTTTGGATACAAACAAAATTTCTTGGTGTAACTGGTCATTAAATGATAAAGCAGAATCTGCGTCAGCGCTAGTTCCTGGTGCATCCACAAGTGGTAATTGGCCTGATAGCCAACTTACAGACTCAGGTCGTTATGTTAGAAGTAAGACAAGACAAAATCCTGCTGCAAGCGGTATTGTTGTATATTTGGTAGGTATGTCTTCAGGAAGTATAGTTTTTAGTAGTACAAATGTTGTGGCAAGTGTTACATCTGGCAATCCAGTATCCAAAGTAGAGTTTTACATAGATAACCAGCTTAAATATACTGATACATCTTCACCATATTCCTACACATGGGATACAACACAATATCAAGATGGTTGGCATAATGTAAAAGTTGTTGCTTACGACAATTCTAATACTCAAAGTTCTGCTCAAACAAGTGTTATAGTTTATAATGGTTCTATAAATATAACAATTACTTCTCCTAAAGAAGGAGCAAACATTTATGGTACAGCTGTTAGTATTTCTGCAGATGTGAACAAAGGGTATGAGAACACAATCACAAAAGTAGAGTTTTATTTAAACACAACAAAAATTGCAGAAGATACTGTTGCACCATATAATGCTACTTTAGATACAACTAAATATTCAGATGGGTCTTATACTATAAAAGTAACAGCGTATGATGTAAGAGGCCGTTCTGCTTCACAACAAATATCCGTTAACATAAAAAACACAGATGACCCTCCATCTGTCACAATCACTTCACCACAAAATAACGCTACTGTCGGTGGAAATGTTACAATACAAGCTTCTGCTACAGATGATAGAGGGATCCAAAAAGTAGAGTTCTATATTGATAATGAAAAAAAGTTTACAGATATGGGTTCGCCTTATAGTTGGGTTTGGGATACATCAAATTATTCTGTAGGACAACATACAATAAAAGTCATTGCTTATGATACCTCAGGTAAAACTGCTTCTTCTGAAATTACAGTAAATGTTTCCCATGATGTTGTAACTGACAATCCTCCTTATGTTTCAATAACTTCACCACAAAATGGTTCTACTGTAAGTGGAGAGATAACAATACAAGTTTCTGCTACAGATGATATTGGTATCTCAAAAGTTGAACTTTATATTGGTTCTAATAAAATAGCAGATCTTACTTCTTCACCTTATAGGTATAATTTAAATACCTCTTCGTATCCTAACGGTACATATACACTTAAAGCAGTAGCATATGATACAACAAACCAAACAGCACAAGACCAAATTACTATCACTATATCAAATTCAACTCCACCTCCACCTCAACAACAAGATTCAATACCTCAAATTACAATAAATTCTCCACAACAAAATGCTATTGTATCTAACACATTAACCTTAGATTTAACAGTTTCTGATGATAAAGGAATATCTAAAATTGAAGTTTATTTAAACAATTTTCTTTTTGCAACTTATCTTAATCCTAATTTAGGACAAAATATATTTAATATTGATGTGTCAAGTTTGAATAATGATTGGTATGTATTGAAAGTTATAGTCTATGATACTATAAACCAATCAGCTATTTCAACGGTTAATATTCAGATACAAAACTTATCTCAACAAAATGGAGGTAGTAATAATAGTAGTATAGATGCAAGATTAACTTTATCACCATTTGTAGGTTTAGATGGCGAAATTTTTGAGAAAATAGAAGGAGTTATTGGGTTAAGAGGTTCTGTTTTGTTAAACATCAGTGGAAGTTCTCAAATAGAAATTACTGAAGTAAAACTTTATTTAGGACATATATTGTTATATTCATTTCAACCAAACAGTAACACGTTTGATATATCGTATATTTTTGATACTACAAAATATAAAGAAGGACAAAATGTTATAACATTGGAAGTTTATGATAATAATGGAAATCAAATTAGTAAATCCTACAATATAGAGATAGATAATTTCAAAGATGTTTATTTATGCTCACCTAATAACGATGGTGTTAACGATTATATAACTTTTAAAATAAACTCATCTGTTGAAATTTATGATATAAAAGGTAAACTTTTATGTGTTCTTGACTCACCTCAAAAAACATGGGACGGTTATGTTAACAACCAAAAAGTGCCTGCTGGGATTTATATTTATAAAGTTAAACATGAAAGTTCTGTAATTGCTACAGGAATAATCGCTGTTGATTATTGATCACCT
>CAZFSG010000041.1:0-11977 GCA_964521665.1 uncultured Elusimicrobia bacterium | reverse complement strand
TGTTAGTCCTACAGATACTGAATATAGAATACAAATAGATTACGGATTTTAGGTTAATATATATATATGTTCTGGTAATTAAAAATGATGTTTTTTTGAAATATAAAAAATATAATTTGGTAGCTGCAGACCTTGGTCTGCTAAAATAAAGCAAAGCAAGTTTTGCGACTACAATTTTTATTTATTCTGTAGTAGCAAACCTTGGTTTGCTAAAAAGGTTGTTTGTCCTGAATGTGCAGGTGAAATTACAAAGAAATGCAACAACATGGTTGTTGCACGCCAAAGGATAAAAGTTTAATTTTTGGTAGCTACAGGCTTCAGCCTGCGTAATAATTGCAATTACATGGTTATTGCAATCCAAAAAAATTTGTATTCGCTAATTTTAATTAGCGCTGATACAAAATCAGCGGATACAAGATGATGTGTGATTGGTAGTTGCAGACTTTAGCCTGCGGTAATTAATTTCACCAAAATTTTTTAGTCTATAGTTTCCATAAATATCATAAAATAGTTAAAAGTGATATAGAGGGGGGTAAAAAATTGTTTTTTTAGTTATTATAATTTTGTATAAACTGCTACTCTGGCTATATTCAACAAATTGTAATAAAATGTTGTGGTAAAAACACTATAAAAAATTTTTTTAAAAAACTGTTGACAAATTACAAAATTTCGTTTATATATATTTATAAGGGCAGGGGTTTTTAATTATACTTCCCCAAAATTATGCCCTGAAAGGAGGTGAATAAAAAATGATGAAAAAAAATAAAGGTTTTACTTTAATAGAACTGATGGTTGTAGTTGTTATACTTGGTATCCTTGCGGTAGTTGTCGCACCTAGGATTCCTGACCTTGTCAAAAAAGCAAAAGAGGGTGCTACAAAAGGTTCTCTTTCTACTCTGAGATCCACTTTGAATATTTACTACAGTGATACTGAAGGATTATATCCTGCTACTGTTTGGGCATATACCGATAATAATGACCCAAATGGTACTGAAAGCACAGTTCTTCAAGATGCACTTGTGCCAAAATATATAAAATCAATTCCTGCAGTTAAAATACCTACTGCACATTCTATTGATTCTAATAAAGTATTTGTATATGAAGATCTACCTACAGGAGCTCCTGATGAAGGAGGAAGTGGTACTAATTATGGTTGGGGATATGGTTCTGAATATGGTTCACCCTCATACGGAAACATAATTGTCCATTGTGCACACACAGATACTGGTGGGAATTACTGGTATAGTTATTGAAAAAAATGTTGTGATATACATAGGTGGCTTGGTAGTTAGCCAAGCCACCTATCCTCATATCTGTTTAACAGAAATAAATAAAAAAATTTAAATGTTTTTATTTCTTACCTTTATAATTTTTATATTAGGACTTATCTTTGGCAGTTTTGCTAATGTTTTAATCTATAGAATACCAAAAAAAATTTCTATTCTTTTCCCAAATTCTTTTTGTCCACACTGTTTTTCACCTATAAATTGGTATGATAACATACCTGTATTAAGTTATATTTTACTTTCGGGCAAATGTAGAACTTGTGGTAAAAAAATTTCTTTAGTTTATCCTATTGTTGAATTATTATGTGGTGTATTAGCAGTATTTGTTTATCTAAAATTTGGTATTGAAACTATGTGGATTTTTTTTAATTTATTCTTTATTCTATTAGTTATAAGTGCTATTGATATACAGACGACAGAAATACCTGATGTGTTATCTTTTTATTTAATAATTTCAGGGATTATTTTTTCAGTTTTTAACCCGTTGTTAGGTAAAAAAGTTTTAATAGGTGATACTTCGTTTATAAGAATTGCTAACTCATTAATAGGAGGTATTAGTGGATTTCTAATTTTTTTCTTAATAGACCTTTTCGGTAGCAAAATTTTTAAAAGGTCTGTATTAGGTGGTGGTGATATAAAACTTTTAAGTGGTATCGGGACATATTTAGGTATTCACTCATTGTTCAAAATAATATTTTTTTCATCTTTAGTAGGAACTGTATATATTTTTGTTTTTAGTATTACAAAAAAGAAAAAACTTTTTGGTGAATATATCCAATTTTCACCATTTATTTCTATTGGTTGTTTAATATATGTATTCTTACTTTAATTTTTTGTTTTTTTAATGGTTTTAAAAATTTGTAATTTAAAGGAACTAATCCTTTTAAAAACAAACTTTCTTCTAATGGTAAAAGTTCACAACCACTGCATTTGTTTGTAGTATAACTTCTTTCTAAAACAATGTTGTCATAAATTGGTGAACCCCAAAATGTTGTCTGATAAGAATTAAAGTTTGTTAAAGACAAAACATTCTCCAAACTTTCCCATTTTGTGTCAGTATAAATTTCTATTTTTAGTTTTGGAGAAAACTTTTTTGCATAAATTTTATCCCATAGTTGCCAGTCTATCATAGCAATTGCTGTTTGTAGCTCTCTAAGTGGAGAAGAGGTTATGAATATACAATAATCTTTCAACCAAGGATATCCGTTGAAATAAAACAAAAAGTATTTTTCTTTTAACGAAAAGTTTGTTTCTGCATCAAACATAATAATTTTGTCTTCTTTTAAGACAGAAATTGTAGGAGTAACATTTTTTTGCTTCTGCTTACAACTTAGAAAAGAAATACACAATATGGTTAAGGAAATGGATACCCAAATAAATAAGTATTCTTTTCTCATTTTGCTTTACAAACAGTTGTTTTTAAATACAAAATTTTATTATTAAGTTCAATTACGATGAAAGACACATACCAAAAAATTTTTGTGGTTATACTTTGTGCATTTTTTGTTATAGTTCCTTTATTACCTGATGTACAAATTTCGCGGCCAAAGTTGTTAAGTATAGAAATTATAAGTTTTTTGTTGTTAACAATATATATCATTTTTTTGATATCTGAAAACAAAATTTTGTATCCTAAAAACTATACTTTTATTTTGATACTTATATTTTTGTTATACATTTTATTGAGGTATCTGTTTTTTTCTGACAAACCATTTGCATATAACGAAGTAAAAAGATGGGTGTTAAGTGTGTGGTTGTTGTATCTACTAAGTGTTCTTGGTAGCAATAATTATAAAGTTTTGCTTTCTTTTTACATCTTTGGAAGTTTTTTAGCAGTATTGTACGGATTATTACAACATACAGGTGGTTTCTATAGAATTCAAGTACCAAAGTTTGACCGTGTAATGAGCATGTTTGGCAACCCAATATTTTTTGCAGTACATATAATAAACTTTTTACCAATAGTTTTTGGAAGGATATTGTTAACAAAAAATTTTTTTGTTAAAATAATTTATTTCATAATTTTTGTTGTTTCATTGATAACATTGTATTATACAAAGACACGTGCTGCGTTCATCGGTTTGTTTGTTTCAATTTTGATTTTTATTTACTTGTTATTATCACAGAAACAAAAGATTAAATATTTGATTTCTTTATTAATTTTATTTTTAATTTTTGTATTTTCTACAAAAGATGTTTGGTTAAGACAACAAGCACATATTTTGATCTGGCGTGATAGTATAAAAATGTGGTTGTCAAAACCGTTCTTTGGTATAGGTTTAGGGAAATTTCATATAGAATTTGTAAATTTTGCATCAGAAGAATTAAGAAAAATTTGGCCTCAGAAACAATTTATCATAAACGATGCTCATAACGAATATGTTCAACTACTTGTAGAAAATGGTGTTTTTGGCTTTACGATATTTTTGGTATTTTTGTATTCTTTTTTATGGTTCACAATTAAGTTTATAAAAAGTTTAGATATAGAGAAATTAAAGAATAAATATGAACTAAAAATTCTACTCTGTTCTTTACTAAGTGGTGTTATTGCTGTTTTGGTACAAAACTTTTTCAGTGTAGACCTCAGGTTTATTGTTTCCAATGTATATTTATTTATCACATTAGGTTTTATTTTAGGATATACATCTGAGATTAAACAAAAAAAATTAATTTTTGTATCTCCTATTTCCCGAATATTAAGTTTAATTATATTCTTTTTTGTTTTGGGTATAATTTCGTATTCATCAAAACAAAAAAGTGTTAGTTTTATAAGTTTGCTACATTTTACACAAGAAGGTATAAAAATTCGTATTGATGATACTGCCGAAGGGTTATTACAACAAATTTTACGACCATATCTTGCTCATTATAAACTTAAACAAGAAAAAGATTTTTTTGATGAAAAAGTCTTAGATGCAGCAAATACTATAAAAGAACTTGAACAACTTAAACAAAAATATCCTAATAAATCTTTGATATATGAAAAATTAGCGTGGGTATATGCAAAAGAAAAAAATTTTCAAAAAGCAGTAGAAAATTATATGATGGCAATAAAAATAAATCCTAATTCATACTCTGCTTATAATAATCTTGGCAATATTATGTTTCTTACTGGTAACAGACAACAAGCAATTGAGTTTTATAAAAAATCTATAGAGATAAATCCACAACAAATTGATTCAAGATTAAACTTAGGGATTTTGTATTATTACGAAGGGAAACTAAACCTTGCTGCAGAACAATTTAATAAAGTTTTAGAACTTGACCCAAATAATGAGAAAGCTATTGTTTATCTTAAAAGAATGAGAGAATGATGTGTAAATTTTTGTTATTCTGTCGTTCTCTCTATCAAGAGGAGAGTTACTTTCTTTTTAGGAAAAAAGAAAGTTAATCAAAGAAAAACCCAATATCCCTTCTTGATAGAGGGGATAATATGTGTGTTATTCTACTACTAAAAAATAGCAACAATTTTTTGTAATTACCAATTGTGAATGTAAGTAAAAAAATTTCATAACTTAACTTTTATGCAACCTATGCAACAACAAAATTTCTGTCAACATTTCAATTTCTGTGGCGGATGTAAACTACAAGATTTAGATTACGATACACAACTTTTCCAAAAACAAAAGTTTATTGAAAAAACATTTAAAGATTTTGAAATTAAACAACTTTGTAATATATTGCCTTCTCCACAGATATGGTACTATAGGAACAAAATGGAGTTTATTGTGGGTAAAGAAAAATCTGGGAGAATTGTTTGTGGATTACGCGAACGAAACAAGTTTTATAAAATTGTTGATCTTAGTGAATGTAGAATAAGTTTTGAAGAAACTAAGGATATTCTTGATTCTGTTAGAATATGGGTAAAAGAAAATTCTGTTGAGCCGTATGATCTTATATCTCACAAAGGTAAGATAAGATACATTGTTGTTAAAAAATCTAAAAGTATGTCTAAGATTATGCTCAATATTGTTGTAACAGGAACAAAATATCAAATTGAACATAATGA
Organism: uncultured Elusimicrobia bacterium; assembly: GCA_964521665.1. GTDB lineage: Bacteria > Elusimicrobiota > Endomicrobiia > DTEH01 > DTEH01 > JANXDG01. The sequence goes on along the minus strand of CAZFSG010000041.1, from coordinate 6,682 downwards.
ACAAAATTTATTTAAATCTTTTGTTGAAGAATGTAAAAAGATACCTAATGTTAGTTCAGTTTATTTATCAATAAATAATAAACTTTCTGATAACGCTGTTGCAGAAGAAGTTATACATTTATATGGTGAAAAATATATTGTTGAAGAAATTAATGGTGTGTTGTATAAAGTATATCCGCAAACTTTTCTGCAAACTAATTCATATTGTTGTTCGTTATTATACAAAACAGTTTTAGATGAGATTGATGAAGGAAACATTTTAGATATTTATTGTGGTAGTGGTGGTGTTACTTTGCAAATTGTTAAACATAAAAATTCAGTGGATAAAATTATAGGTGTTGATTCATCACAAGAAAATATTAATGCAGCAATAGAAAACTGTGAGTTAAACAATTGTAGTAAAAACATAGAATTTGTGAATTCAACTGCAGAAGAGTTTATACAAAAATTATGGAAATCAAAATTTTTAACAAATCTTTCAACAATAATTGTTGATCCACCAAGACCAGGGTTGAGTAAAAAAGTTAAATCAATACTTTTAAATCTTGCAGTTAACAAAATAATTTATATTTCTTGTAATCCCAATACACTTTATGAAGATTTGAAAATTTTAAATAAATTTTATAAAATAAAAAAATTAGTACCTATTGATATGTTTCCACATACCCCACATATTGAAGTTGTTTGTGTATTAGAACATAGGTAGTAAAAGAATGTTAATAAATTTTTTTATTAATCAAGGATAAGAATAAGGTATGAATGAGTTGTTATTAGATCTTAATGAGCAACAGCGAGCAGCAGTAGAGTATATTGATGGGCCTATGGTTGTATTTGCGGGAGCGGGAACTGGTAAGACACGTGTCATTACATATCGTATTGTGTATTTATTAAACTTAGGTGTTGATCCTTATAATATTTTAGCTGTGACTTTTACGAACAAAGCAGCGCAAGAGATGAAAGATAGGTTATTTAAACTTTTCCCTCATAAAGCAGAAAATGTATGGGTTACAACATTTCATTCATTATGTGCAAAAATTTTGTATACTGAGGCAAAAAATTTTGGATTAGAAAGAAATTTTGTTATCTATGATGAAAATGATTCTATAAAACTTATTAAAGAATGTATGAAAGAAGTTTCAGTAGAACCTCTAAACTTTTCAGCATATGATATATACGAATTAATTTGTAGAGCAAAAGATAATTTGATAGATCCTGAATCATACAAAATTAATACTATGGTTTCACATCAGTATTATAGAGAAATTGTTGCTGAGATTTATTCAAAATATCAAAAAAAATTGTTAGAAAACAACGCATTTGATTTCGGAGACCTAATTATGAAAACTGTTGAGTTTTTTAAAAATGAACAATTTGCTGAGATAAAAAATAAATATGCTCAAAGGTTTAAATATATTCATGTTGATGAATATCAAGATGTTAATTATTCTCAAGTAGTATTGTTAAAAATTTTATCTTCTGTACACCACAATGTATGTGTAGTAGGTGATGATGATCAAACAATATATTCTTGGCGTGGAAGTAATATGAACTATTTGTTAAACTTTAAAAAAGAGTTTTCTACAAAAGATATTGAGGTAAAAGAATTTAAGATTACACAAAATTATAGGTCAAAAAAAACTATTCTGGATATATCAAATATCTTGATAAGTCATAATAAACACCGAGTAAAGAAAGTTCTTTTTAGTAATATTGAAGGCGAGTTTAAAAATGATGTAAAGATAAAACAATGTGAAGATGAGTATGACGAAGCAGAATTTGTTGCTAAAGAAATACTTAAATTACAACAAATAGAAAAGTTTTATAATTCTACAGTTGCTGTGTTATATAGGACAAATGCGCAATCTCGTGTTTTTGAAGAAGTGTTCAATGAATACAAGATACCATACAAAATTGTTGGTTCAGTTGCGTTTTATGATAGAAAAGAAATTAAAGATATAATTGCATATTTACGTGTACTTGTGAATCCTCAAGATACTGTTTCGTTAAAACGTATAATAAACGTTCCACCAAGAGGTATCGGCGAAACAACTATACTTTATCTTGAAACTTTAGCTAAAGAAAATAAAACTTCATTGTGGGAACAAATTGTTAAAATTGACGATACAGAACTTTCGTTGAAAGTAAAAAATTCTGTATGGAAGTTTTTGTCGTTATATGATTTATTAAAAAAATATAAAGATACAATGTATCCGTCTGAATTTATAAAATTTTTAATTGAGAAAACTAACTATATTAAGATGATTGAAGAAAATAATAATGTTGAAAAAACTGAACGTATGTCAAATCTTGAACAACTTATAAATATAGCAAAAAAAATGGAAGTACAAAATAATATTTTTACAATTGAAGAATTTTTGAATAGTATTTCATTATTTACATCAGCAGATATTGAAGAAAAAGTTGAATTTAAAAACCGTAATTTTAAATTGAAAGAAGTTGCATTAATGACATTACATTCAGCAAAAGGGCTTGAGTTTGATATTGTGTTTATTATAGGTTTAGTTGAAGGTCTTTTACCAATTTGGCAGATAACAGATGTAGATACGCCCAACAAAAATTTTGCTTTCCAATATAGGGAAAATATATTACACGAATTAAATTATGGAGATATAGAAGAAGAACGTAGGTTGTGTTATGTAGGTATCACAAGAGCAAAAAAATTGTTATATTTAACATATCCCATGAAACGTAGATTATGGGGTCAAGAAAAAATCTGTTATCCATCACGGTTTTTAGAAGAAATTTTAGATGGATGCAAAGAAATGTCATCTGATGATACAAATTTAATTTCTGATGTAGAAGAAGTAGAAAAAATTGATTATTTAACTACAGGTGAGTTTGTTATACATGAGAAGTTTGGTTTGGGTAAAGTTGTTGATATTTTAAGAGAACCACCATATGATAAAATTGTTGTTGTATTTCAAAATGGGCAAAGAAAAAAATTAAGTTTTCAACATGCAAAACTTAAAAAACTTAAAGGGTATAACTTAGGCTAATGAAAAAAATTTCTAAACAAGAAGTGCAACATATTGCGTATTTATCACGATTAGCATTAAGTGAAGAAGAACTTGAACTTTATTCAAAACAATTAGAAGTTATATTAGAATATATGGACAAACTTAATAATGTTGATACAACAAATGTGGAACCTGTTTGTAGCATAATTATGTTGTATAAAAATGTGGAAGTAAAACCTTATTATAGAGAAGATATTCCAAAAGTGAGTGAATGTGAAAAAGAAATATTACAGAATGCTCCACAAAAGATAAATAATTATTTCAAAGTAGAGAAAGTAATCGAATAATAATAAGATAAAAATTTCTAAAAATAACATTCTGTTGAAATACAGAATTACTGTTGAACCCTTGTTATTATAATTTTGTAGTCGCAGACTTTAGCCTGCGTAATTTTGTTAAAAAGAATCTTATTTTTAATTTTTTCGTCTATATTTTTCATAAACCATAAAAAGTTAACAGTACTAAATTCTATGGGAGGGAAAAATTGTTATGGCAAGAAGATGTATATTATGTAAAAAAGGTCCAATTGCTGGTAAAAATGTTTCCCATTCTAAAAAAAGAACAAGAAGAAGGTTTTTACCTAATGTGCAAAAAAAAGTTTTTAAGTTAAAAAATAAAGTGTACAAGGGTTATATTTGTACAAGATGTATGAGAACTTATAAAACAGAGATTTTATATTTATAAAACAATGAATAATAAAGTTTTAAAAGTTAAAGACACTGAAATAGAAATTTTGGTGTCAGATATTTGTAAGAAAACTTTTGAAACCGAAGTAATAAAACTTAATAGTTTAGAGATAGAATATATAAGAATAAAACTTGAGAAATTTTTTAAAAGTTTAAACAAAAAAACAAAGTTTATATCAATCTTTCTTACTCCAAAACAGAAGTATGACAAAAATACAGTTGTATCATCTGCAAAAGTTATTATTGAACAAATAACAAAATTTATTGTTGAGAGTAATAAAGACACACTTCTTAAAAAAATATCTATAGTTTTGAAAGATAAAAAAATTTATAATAAGTTTTTAACTATTGCTACTGAACATATAGGATATATTAACAGAAAAATAGGACTTTATCCAATACCTACTGTCGATATAATAATAGAAGTTAATACAAAAAATAAAAAAGGTATCGTTTTAGTAGAAAGAAAAAATCCGCCATATGGTTGGGCATTACCTGGCGGCTTTGTGGAATATAACGAATCCTTAGAAAACGCTGCTATAAGAGAAGCAAAAGAAGAAACAGGTCTTAAAATAAAAAATTTAAGACAATTCCATACTTATTCACAACCAGGTCGTGACCCAAGGTTTCATACAATATCAACTGTGTTTATAGCAGAAGCAACTTCTCTTCCTAAAGCAGCATCTGATGCAAAAAATGTTGTTGTAGCAACAAAAGAAGAAATTTTTTTAGGTAAGTATAATCTTGTTTTTGATCACAAAAAAATTTTACAAGATTATTTTAAAACTAAAGGAAACAGAATATGAAAGTTTTAGTTACAGGTGCAGCAGGATTTATAGGTTTCCATTTATCTAAAAGGTTGTTAGAAGAAAATTACGAAGTAGTAGGTGTAGACAATTTGTCTCCATATTATGATGTTAACTTAAAGATAGATAGAATCAAACAAATTGAAAACTATAAAAATTTTAAGTTTATAAGACTTGATTTAAAAGAAACAAGAGATGTTTTTAAATTGTTTGAAGAAGAAAAGTTTGATTATATTTTGCATATGGCAGCACAAGCCGGTGTAAGATATTCACTTAAGAATCCTTATCAATATATAGATAGTAATATTTTTGCAACAGTTAACCTTTTTGAAGCAGTAAAGTTAAACCCTGTTAAACATTTTGTTTTAGCGTCAACAAGTTCTGTCTACGGAGCTAATAAAAAAATACCGTTTTCTGTTCACCATAATGTTGACCATCCTATATCTTTGTATGCTGCTACAAAAAAATCTGCTGAACTTATTGCACATACATATTCTGCATTGTTTAATATTCCTGTTACAGTATTACGATTTTTTACAGTTTATGGACCTTGGGGAAGACCTGATATGGCATTGTTTATTTTCACAAAAAATATTATTGAAGATAAACCAATTGATGTGTATAATTACGGTAAGATGAAAAGAGATTTTACATATATTGACGATGTTGTTGAAAGTGTGATCCGTGTAATGAAAAAAATACCACAACCCGATCCTAACTGGGATGGTGTTAATTTATCTCCTGCAACTTCGTTTGCTCAATATAGAATTTATAATATTGGGAATAACCAACCTGTTGAACTATTAAAATTTATAGAAGTTATTGAAGAATGTTTAGGTAAAAAAGCAAAAAAAAATTTTTTACCTTTACAAGCAGGTGATGTTGTTGAAACATATGCAGATATTGATGATTTGGTTAAAGATATTGGATTTAAACCAAATACTCCTATTGAAGTAGGAGTAAAAAAATTTGTTGAATGGTATAAAAGCTATTATAGAGTTAAATAATGAAAAAAATACTTTTTATCTTCGGTACACGTCCTGAAGCAATAAAACTTGCACCTTTGATCTTAGAATTCAAAAAATGTAAAAAGTTTATAACAAAAGTTTGTGTTACATCGCAACATAGAGAAATGTTGAGACAAGTACTCGATTTTTTTAAAATAGATGTAGATTATGATCTTTCAATAATGGAACATAATCAAACTTTGTTTCAAATTTCGTCAAAGATTTTTCAAAAAATTGAACCTGTATTTGAAGAAATTTGTCCTGATTTAATTTTTGTGCAAGGAGATGCTTCATCTGCATTTTTATCTGCATTAGCAGGATTTTATAAAAAAATACCTATCGCACATATTGAAGCAGGGTTAAGGTCGTATAACAAATACGCACCGTTTCCAGAAGAAATAAATCGTGTATTAATCTCACATATTGCAGATTTTCATTTTGCACCAACAATAAAAGCAAAAAAAAATTTAGCTTTAGAAGGTATCAAAAAAAATGTATGGGTTGTAGGTAACACTGTTATTGACGCATTGTTTTTAGCATTGAAAATTATTAAGGATTCTGAAGAAGAATACAAAAATTTTTTCAAATTTTTAGATTTTAATAAAAAAATAATCCTTGTTAGTGGTCATAGGAGAGAAAGTTTTGGTGAACCATTTAGACAGATATGTTTAGCATTAAAAGAACTTGCACAAAAATTTGAAAATGAAATAGAAATTGTATATCCAGTTCATCTTAACCCTAATGTAAGAAAACCTGTTTTTGAAATACTTTCTGGACAAAAGAATATTCATTTAATAGAACCATTATCATATCCTTATATTGTATGGTTATTAAATAAATCATATTTTGTTCTTACAGATTCAGGTGGAATACAAGAAGAAGCACCATCTTTAGGTAAACCTGTTTTAGTAATGCGCGAAGTTACAGAAAGAATTGAAGGTATAAAAGTTGGTACAGCGAAACTCGTTGGTGTTAAAAAAGATAGTATTGTTGATGCTGCAACTAAACTTTTAACAAATCAAAATTTGTATCAAAAAATGGCAAAAAAGAAAAATCCGTATGGTGATGGAAAAGCTTCTAAAAGAATTGTAAGAATTGTTACAAAACAAATTTTCCAAGTTGCAGAAAACTAATACTTGATAAAA
>CAZFSG010000040.1:9997-12198 GCA_964521665.1 uncultured Elusimicrobia bacterium | reverse complement strand
AAAAAATAAGTTTTTGGTAACTATTTTATAATGTTTATAAAGAACTCTATACTTTGCACGGGCCAACAGATTACAGTCCGTGTTGCTGCACCATTCCAAGTGGGTAAAATAATAAAAGCGCAGACTAAAGTCTGCGACTACAAATAATACATAATCCGCAATTTCCCAGTAGCCGCAACCTTTAGGTTGCGTAAATATACGCATAAAGTCTGCGGCTGCCAAATTATAATTTTTTGTATCTATTTAAACAAGAGATACCTTTTGTTCAAAAAAACAGATAAAATTTAATACTGTGTTTTTGCTTGTTCACCTTTTACTATAGCGACTGAAGCTGATGCACCAATACGTGTTGCACCTGCCTTTATCATTTTTAATGCATCTTCCAACGTTCTTATTCCACCAGACGCTTTTACACCTATTTTTGGACCTACTACTGACTTCATCAACGCAACATCTTCAACAGTAGCGCCTGAAGGTCCGAACCCAGTTGATGTTTTTACAAAATCAGCGCCTGCTTGTTTTGCTAATTCGCATGCTTTAATTTTTTCATCTTTAGTAAGATACGCTGTTTCAATTATTACTTTAAGTATCTTACCACGAGTTGCTTCTCGGACTGCTTTTATATCATCTAACACAAGTTGGTAATTACCTGATTTTAACGCACCTATGTTTATAACCATATCTATCTCGTCAGCACCGTTCGCAATAGCTTCTTTTGCTTCAATAGCTTTTACAGTGGAGGTTGTTGCACCCAATGGGAAACCAACTACAGTACAAACTTTTACATTTGTTCCTTTTAACAACTGTTTACATAAACTTACATATGCAGGGTTAACACAAACAGATACAAAACCATATTTTTTTGCTTCTTCACAAAGTTTTACAATTTCTTGTTGTGTAGCATTAGCTTTAAGTAAAGTATGGTCTATCAACGGAGCAACTTCTTTAGCTATTTCTTTGATATCAAAACCACTGATTCTGTCTGCTCCTGCTTGAATAACAGCAAAAGTAGATGTTTGCTTACGTTCAACACATTTTCCACAACTTGAACATTCAACACCATCTTTAAACGCAGGACATATATCTTCTAAAATTTTTCCAAACTTTGATATATCAGTTGTAAAAACTTTCCCTGTAGAATCTTCAGAAACTTTTATTTCTTCAAAATCTACTGACTTATCTAATGAAGTAGAGGTAACTTTAATTTTTCTGCCATTATCTAAAACTTTCCCTGCAGAAGAAAATGTAACTTTAATTTCTGTCTCACCACAGACACGTAATACATCGTCAACTAACCGTTTTGCAGTAGAAACAATTATTCCTAAAGATTTTAGTTCAGAAACCATTTGTTCAACTTTTCTAAACAATACTGTATTATATTGTGGTTCAGGATAACATGAACAAAATATACTATCTCGTGAAACAACTATAGGTATACCTTTTTCTAACGCACCTATTATAATGTTTATATGTACACTGTCTGGCATAAGAGAAACAATTTTTGACAATCCATTCAATGTTAAAACTGGCACAACTAAAATATCTGCCCATAAAGAAAGTTGATGAGGGTCAACATTGTTATCTGCAGTTATAATTTCGCAACCAAGAAGTTCATTTTTTATACGTTCCACACCTATAATTTTTGTAGCTGCTTTTGTAACATAAACTTTTACAACAAATATTCTTGTAAGTTCTTTTACTGCATTAAATGTTTGTTCTAAATTCCTGTCTCCACCCATGAAAATACATAACAAATTTTTCATATTAAAAACTCCTTTTTTAACACCATTTTTGTTGTTTATTTTTCATATAAACAATATCTACTACACCACAGATTATTGTTCTAACAGGCGCATATTTATCATTTAACAATTGTCTTGCAGAATTACCTTCATCCACCACAAGAACAATATCTCCAACACCAGCATGTCATTGCAGTTTGTGGTTCCACTGCAAGAATAATTTCTTCATCTAAAGGTTGACCTGATAAAGCATCAACACGTTGTACCAAAAGTAGTTTTGTTTTTTCTAAACTTTTATGTTTTCTTGTTGCCCAAACATTACCTACAACTTTTGCTATAAACATACCTTTTACTTTCCTTTTGTATCTGAAAATACGCCATCAATAATACCTATAATTGCAGCATCTACCGGTGGTGTATCTTCTAATGTTCTACCACCACAAGCAACTGCTGCTTCTC
>CAZFSG010000040.1:0-9897 GCA_964521665.1 uncultured Elusimicrobia bacterium | reverse complement strand
ATTACTTTTTACCAGTCAAGGAAGTAATCAAATAATTTGCTACAATATCAGCTGCTGTTTCTACAGTAAGCGCTTCGTATACAAACGAGCATGTCCATACAACATTACCTGTCTTTTTTTCTACAAGTCGTGCTGAAACCCCTACTGTAGAATTTGTAGCAACAATATTGCTATCAGGTATTCCAAACGCTGAACCAAGGTTGTATACATAACTACCGCTGATTTCTGTCAAAGGACCAGCTATCATTACTTGTTGTTTATCTGTACCAGTATAAACAAGATATTTTTTTTCTGGCAAAAAACGTGTTACTGAACCTAACAAAATGTACTCAACTTCAGCAGAATCTTGTTCTTTAATAGTATACCCACGTTTTAACAAATGTTCTATCACAAGATTTCTTATCATCTCGCCACTTGATGGAAAACCACCATATGGTCTAAACTCACCTACAGAAATAACATTTATTTTTTGTGGATCAAATCCTTTATAAAATGTTCCTTTTGATGTTACACATGCAGTTAAAGTAATCGTTACAAAAATGACATATTTTCTCATTTTGTTAACCTCTTTAAAACATTGATATGTCTTTTTGCTAATTGTTTTAACGATGTTTCTTTTGTGTTTTTTAACACGTTCTCCCAGTATATTAATGCTGTATCATATTCTTTTAATTCTTCAGAAATAAACGCTAAAAGATAATTTGCTAAAATATCATTCTCTTTTTGAAGCCAGTATTGTAACGCAAAAACTTTTGCTGATTTAAAATCTTTCTTACCAATATATGCAATAGATAATAAAACATCATTTTGTTGATCTTCAGTAGATTCTAACAATTTTATTGCTTCGTCATAATTACCTGCATTTATTAATTTTACAACTTGTTCTGTTAATGATTCACAAAAAAGTAGTTGCGTTGCTAAAAAAATAATAGGTAAAATAATTTTTATCATTTGCTTCATTTAAAATTTTCCTCCTCAATAAGTTTTATTTGCTCAATTCTTCTTTTATGCCTTTCTTCATCAGAATTTTTTGTTGACAGCCATATTTTTGTCCATTTATACAAAAGTTCTGCTGTTATTTCAATATTATTAATTTTTATTCTTGTAGGAAAACAAATTATGTTCGCAAAATTATGTTCTGAAAGAAGGCGTGCTGTTTCATCACTAAAACAAACACCTGCTCTTATTCCTTTGAACTTGTTTGCAACGATACACATTCCTTCACCTGTTGAACATAAAAGTATGCCGCGGTCAGATTCGCCTTTCTGTACTGCTTCTGCAACTTTCTTAGCATAATAAGGATAATCACACGATTCTTCAGAAAAGGTACCAAAATCAATTATTTTATACTCCTTGCTTAATATTTCTACGAGTTGTGTCTTTAATTTATATCCAGCATGGTCAGAAGATATTGCTATTATCATAAACTTTAATTTCCTAAGTTTGTCTCTAAAATTAATTTTTAAAATAGTTTTTCAATTTCTTTTAAAAACAACTCGTAATGAGAACCTTGCCAATACACACGTTGGCAATCAGGACATTGATAAAACTCTTTAATGTTTTGGTAAACATACAATGGTACTAAATCTTTAACTTTTTCCTTTTCTATAGGAACGACTTGTTTGTTACATATAGAACATATAGTAAAAAATTTTTCTTTTTGCAACTTAAGATTAAGTTCTTTTATAACTTGTCTAACTTGTTCTCTTACTTTATCTGATTTTATAAGAATAAGTTTATACACTTTTTTCTTACTTAATCGTGTATCACGAGTAAGAACTATCCTTTGTTCAGACAAACTTTTCATCATAATTTTATGTCGAGAAAAATCTTTTACAAATTCTGTATCATATCCTAAAATTCTTAACCATTTTGCTAACCTGCCACACATAAAATCAACTATAAATTTTGGTTCGGTAGAATTCATTGTTGTTATCATACTTCAACAAATTGATATTCTTTGTTCCCTAATCCTATTTCTACTGCGTATTCAATTTGTGGTGTATAATCAATATTAGGCCATAATTCTTTAAATATATCTTTTTTGAAAAAATTGTTCACAATATTTAATGAACAAAAATCTACTGCTACTGGATCATAACCAGCAACAATACCAATATCTTTTGCTAAGACATCTTGTTTTTTGTTTATACAATCACAATCTTTTGTTATATTATCTAAAAAATTTACAAAAAAATAACCTTTTTTATTTTTTAGTGCAGCAAAAGCATATTCTACAGTTCTTTTTTGTACTTCTTTATATGACAAATCCCATGGTATTGAAAAAACTGTGTTTTCACAAACATGTATACATTCTCCACAACCAGTACATTTTTCTGTATCAAGAACAATTTTTTTATTTTCTATCTTTAACGCTTCTGTTGGACAAAATTTTATACATTTACCACAAGCAGTGCATTTGTCTACTTGAAGTTTAGGTTTCAGCACATTATGTAGAGTATATTTTCCAGGACGTGCAGCACAACCCATACCTAAATTTTTTATTGTTCCTGCAAAACCAAACAACATATGTCCTTTGAAATGGCTTAAACATATTAACACATTCGAATAATAAATACTTGATGCAATTTTTGCCTTTTTAAAATAGTTCAAGTTTATGTCAACTTCAACATAATCGTTCCCTTTTAATCCGTCTGCAATAATAATTGGAACATTTAAAAAATCTATGTTAAACTTATGCTTGTTTGCTAAAAGTAAATGTTCAACTGCATTTGCTCTTTTTCCTCTATAAATTGTATTAGTATCAGTAAAAAACGCCAAACAATTTTTTTTCTTCAGCAGTTTTATTAATGGTAAATAAATTTCTGGCGAAATAAAAGTCACATTGTTTTCTTCACCAAAATGTGTTTTTATTGCGACAAAATCATTCTGTGAAACAAAATTAAAATCAATTTTTTTTAAAAGTTTTTCAAAAGAACTTGTTGAACAACTTTTTACAAAATATACAATATTTGTCATATACTAACACCAGCTTCTTTTAACATCTTCAAAAATTCTTCTTCATTTATTATTTTTATACCATATTCTTTAGCTTTTTGATATTTTGATCCTGGGTTGCTACCTACTACAACTAAAGATGTTGATCTTGATACAGAACTTGATGGATTTCCACCAAGTTGTCTTACTAACTCTTCAGCTTTTGATCTTGTCATTGAACTAAGTTCGCCAGTAAACACAACTGTCATATTTGCAAAAATTTGTTTAAACTTTGTTTCTACTTCACCTATTGGTTCTGACATGTTTACACCAGCTTTTTTAAAATCTTCAATAATTTCTTTTGTAAACTTATTTTCAAAAAACTCTTTTATAGACCTCGCCATTACCGGCCCAACTTCAGGAATTGATTGTAATTCTGCAATAGATGCTTTCATTAACCTTTCTATTGTTTTAAACCTTTGTGCTAAAACATACGCTGCTTTTTCGCCAACATGTCTAATTCCTAACGCATATAAAAATCTGCTTAATGGACGTTTTTTTGAATTCTCAATCGCAGTAAGTAGATTTGTTGCTTTCTTTTCTTTAAATAAAGGTAAAGTTAGAAGTTGTTGCTTTGTTAAAAAATATATATCAGAAAGTTTTTTAACAAGTCTTCTTTCTACTAAAAGTTCAGCAACAGATTCTCCTAACCCTTCAATATCCATTGCATCTCTTTTTGCAAAATGTACAATACTGTTTATTACCTGTGCAGGACAAGAAGAGTTTGGACATCTATATGCTACTTCACCTTCTTCTTTTACAACATTACTTTCACAAACAGGACATTTCTTTGGTATCTCAATCTCTTTTTCTTCACCGGTCCTTTTTGATTCAATAACTTTTACAATCTTTGGTATTACTTCACCAGCACGTTCTACTAAAACTGTATCACCAATTTTTACTCCTAAACGTTTAATTTCGTCAAAATTGTGTAATGTAGCACGAGAAATTATAACGCCACCACATTCAACAGGTTCAAGTTCAGCTACTGGTGTAATAATTCCAGTTCTACCTACTTGCATAACAACATTTTTCAATTTTGTAGTTGCTTGTCTTGCTGGAAATTTATAAGCAATAGCCCATCTTGGCGATTTCAATGTTGACCCAATTTCGTCTCTGTATCTTAATTGATTTACTTTTATTACCATACCGTCAATATCATATTCCAAAGAATCTCTTTTTTGTTGCCATTCAAGACAATATTTTACAACTTCATCTATTGTCTTACATACTTTATAATGTTGTATTATAGGCAAAGAAAATTTTTTACATAATTCTAAAAACTCCTCATCTTTTTCTACTTTTGGTCCGCCTTCAATTTTACCATATGAATGAACATAAAATCTTAATGGACGTTGAGCAGTAATTTTTGGATCCTTTTGTCTTAGAGAACCGCTTGCTGCGTTTCTTGGGTTTGCAAAAGTTTGTTCTCCTTTTGCTTGTAATTCTTTGTTCAACTTTTCAAAATCTTTTTTCAACATAACAACTTCACCACGTACTTCAAAAAATTTTGGTGGTTTTACTTCTTTTGACTCTAAGCATAATGGTACACTTCTTATTGTTTTCACATTTAATGTTACATCTTCACCAATTTCGCCATCACCACGTGTTGCTGCTGTATGTAGTTTACCATCAACATAATGTATTGTACAACTTAACCCATCAAGTTTTGGTTCAACTATAAACTCAAGGTTTTTAAGTGGGACATATTTTGAGATTCTTTCAGCCCAATCATAAATTTCTTGTTCTGAATATGTATTATCCAATGACAACATCGGAAATGTATGTTTAACAGGTTTGAATTCTTTAACAACTTCGCCTGAGACACGTTGTGTTGGCGAATCTGGTGTGATAAATTCAGGATATTTTTCTTCTAATTCTTTTAGTTCTTTATACAATTTATCATATTCATAATCAGATATCTCAGGTTGGTTCAATACATAGTATAGGTAATCATGATGTCTAATTAGTTCTCTTAATTCTTTTATTCTTTTTAAAGCTTTTTGTTTATCATTTTCTACATCTTTCATAATCTTTACACCTCCTTGATATCATCTTTAGAAAATTTCAGAAATTTAGATATTAACTCTTTATTTTCCCGAAGGTGTTTAACTTTATCTAATACACCATTAACAAACTTTCCTGAATCAGAGGTTGAATATTCCTTTGCTATTTCTATTGCTTCATTTATTACCACAGCAGGAGGTGTTTGAGGACAACATAAAAATTCGCATGTTGCTAATCTTAATATATTTCTATCAACAGCGCATAATCTTTCTAATGTCCAGTTTTTAAGATATTTTTTTATTTCTTCGTCAATAAAATTTAAATTTTGTACCGTCGCTATAATAAGAAAAGAAGAAAATTTTTTTACCGGCTCAGGATAAGATTTGTTTTTCTGGTCTAAAATAATTTTTATTGCTTCATCAACAGGTATTTTACATATGTCTATAAGATATAACATATTTAAAGCTAAGATTCGTGATTGTCGTCTTAACCCTTTAGATTTTTTATTACTGCTATGCATCTTTCAAAAAACTTTTGTTAGATTTTCAAATTCATCATTTCAAGTAAAGTAAGTGCTGCTTGTGCACCTTTATTCCCAAGTTTTGTACCAGCACGTTCAATCGCTTGTTCTATATTTTCTGTTGTTATAATTCCATATGCAATTGGAGTATCTGTTTCTAACATAAGCTGCGCAATACCTTTGGTTACTTCTGTTGCAATATATTCGTTATGAGACGTATCACCTTTTATTATTGCACCTAATGCTATTATACCGTCATATCTTTTTGCAGAAATAACTTTTTTACATACAAATGGTATTTCAAAACTACCTGGCACCCATACAACATCTATATTTTCTTCTTCTACTTCATGTTGAAGCAAAGTTTGTATTGCTGCATCTAAAAGATGTTTTGTTATAAAATCGTTGAACCTTGAAACAACAATACATACTTTTTTATTTTTACCAATGAGTTTTCCTTCATATATTTTACCTTTCATAAAAAATTTTTCAACCTCCTTTTAATTTTAAAATTTATCTGCTACTATATCATAGAATTAACAAAAAGAAAGTGTTAAATTAACACAACAAAAACTCGCCATCAAAAACATGATATACTTTACCTTCTAAATATACATTACTAACAGGTGAAAGTAAATCTTGTGGTAAATTTTTTTTGAATCCAATTTTTAGTATTTCACCACTTTTTGTAACACATTTAACAGGTGGTTCAACAAAATTTTTTAATGATGCAATAACAGCTGATGCAGTAACACCTGTACCACAAGAAAGTGTCTCTGCTTCAACACCACGTTCGTATGTTCTAACTATTAATGTATGTTTGTCTTTAACTTTAACAAAATCTACATTTGTTCCTTCAGGAGAAAAAATTTTATGATATCTAATTTGTCTACCAAGTTTATCAACATCAATTTTTTCTATATCTTCTACAAAAATTACTGTATGTGGAACACCAGTGTTTATAAAATCAGCATTTATTTCTTTACCGTCTTCAAGTTTTATAGTTATATCAAACTTCCACTGTGACGGATCTTGAAGTTTAAGTTTTACTATATTGTTTTTTTTAATCTCACAAAAAACAACACCTACAGCTGTTTCAAAATTTACAAATTCTTCACATAACTCAAGTTCATATGCATAATATGCAATACATCTTGCCCCGTTACCACACATTGATGCAAAAGAACCATCTGAGTTGTAATATACCATTTTGAACTCACAATTATCTTTTGTTGGTGGTTCAATTATTAAAAGACCATCAGCGCCAACAGCAAATTTTTGTTGGCACAACTTTTTTGCTAATTCAGGATATTTTTTAGGATGTATTTTTTTATCAAAGTTGTTTATTATAACAAAATCATTTCCTGAAGCTACAAATTTTGCAAACTTTATTTTTTTCATCTTTTTGTTTCCTTTCTTACCAAATCATTAACAGTTTCTCTTTGTCGAACTAAATAGTATTTATCTTTATCGACCATAACTTCTGCTGGTCGTAACCTTGAATTATAGTTTGAGCTCATTACAAATCCATACGCACCAGTTGTTTCAATAACTAACAAACCACCGTTTTCTACATCAAAAATAGTTCTGTTCTTTGCTAAAAAATCTGATGTTTCACAAACAGGTCCTACAATATCAGTAGTGATTAACGTTTTCTGATTAGAAAAATCAGTTGGAATGATATTATGATATGCACCATAAAAAGTTGGGCGAATTAAATCAGTCATACTTGCATTAATTATTAAAAAATTTTTGTTTCTTACTTTTTTATGATACAAAACTTTACATAAAAGTATCCCAGCATTACCTACAATAGAGCGTCCTGGTTCACAAATTATAGTTATTTCTTTTGGTATAATTTTTTTTAATTTTGCAAAAAGTTCCTGTGGTGTAGGTGGATGTTCATTATTATATCTTATTCCCAGACCACCACCTACATTGATATATTTCAAATTATAACCCATATTTTTCAAACTTTCAAAAATTTTTATAACTTTTTTTGCTGCTTCAATAAAAGGTTTCACAATACAAATTTGTGAACCAATATGAAAATGTAACCCAACTAAATTAAGATTTTTACAATTGTATTTTATATACTTTGCAAAATCAATAACATCTGATATTGGTATACCAAACTTTACTCCTTCTTCACCAGTTGAAATATGTCCTATTGTATATGTTTTTATTTCGGGATTAACTCTTATTGCAACATCAACTTTTTCTTTTGCAATTTTATTTATTAAATCTGCTTCGTCCTTTGATTCAATATTAAACATCAAAATTTTATTTTTTATTGCAAACCTTATTTCTTCTTCAGTTTTCCCTACACCTGCAAAAACTATTTTTTTAGGTTCAACACCTGCTGACAACACACGCCATAGTTCACCATAAGATGTAACATCTGCTCCACCACCAAGATTTTTTATAGTTTTAATAATACTAAAATTTGTGTTTGCTTTCACCGCATAACATATAATATGATTCCTATCTTTCAAAGCATGTTTGTAATTATTAAAATTTTCTATAATTTGATTTTTTGAATATACATATAATGGTGTGCCAAAGATTTCTGCAAGTTTTTTAACTTCTACTTCTTCAAAATATAATGTATTATTTTTATATTTTAATTTTGGTGTTACAAGTTTTTGTTGCATATGTTTTTTATCTTTCTAATTTGTAATTTAACTTGTTTTAAAGAAGTTCCACCTAATGAATTATATAAATTTATTAATTTTTTAACATCAAAAATTTCTAAAAGTTTTTGATAATCTTTTTGACTAAAATTTTTACCCAAAAATTTTTTATATTCTTCGTAACTAAGACTTTTCAGATTTTTTTTGTTTTCCTTACAATATTTTAAAATGTCTTTTAATTTATTATATGCTTGTTTATAATTGACATAAAAATTTTTTACTATAAAATTTGCAAGTTCAGTTGAAAAAATAAAATCAAACTTTTCAATATGTTCTTCTAACCTTTCTTTATTTATAATTATGTTTGAAAAGATAACTGTCAACACCTCTAAACATTCTTTAACAACTTTCACACTATCAAACAAATAAATTTTATCTTCCTGCATATCTCTGTTATAAGTTAATGGCAATGCTTTCATTAAAGTAAGAATACCGAATAAATCAGAATAAACTCTTGCAGTTTTCCCACGAATAAGTTCTAAATAATCAGGATTTTCTTTTTGCGGCATTATAGAAGATGTTGAAGTAAGTTCTTTTTGTAATTTTATATATCCAAATGCTGGTGTTAAATATATAATTAATTCTTCAGCTATCCTTGACAGATGCATTGCTAAAATTGATAAACATCCTATAAACTCAATTATAAAATCTCTGTCCGAGACAGCATCTACTGAATTATAAGAAATGCTGCTAAAGCCTAAATTCTTTGCTACTTTGACACGGTCAATTTCAAACGATGTCCCAGAAAACGCTGCTGAACCTAATACAGAAACATCAACTCGTTTATAACAATCTTTCAGTCGTTCACTATCTCTTAATAACCACCAAACAAAACATAATATGTAATGACTAAAAAGCACAGGTTGTGCTGGCTGAAGATGAGTATATCCTACCATTGGAACATTAATATTTTTTTCTGCCAAATCAATAATTTTTAATATAAGATTTTTTATAAGCTTGGTTATATTTTTTATTTCATCTTTTATATACATCCTTTCGTCAGAGACAACTAAATCGTTTCTACTTCTTGCTGTACGAATAATACCAGCTAAATTTTTTTCTTTACCTAAAAATTTTTCTAAAGTTGTTTCAACAGAAAAATGTATATCTTCATTATAAACTAAATTTTTATTTCTTATTTTTTTAAGTGCGGATACGACTTTTTTAGCATCTTTTTTGTTCACAATACCACATTCTGCAAGCATATTTGTCCATACAATACAAGTTTCTATCTCATACGATTTTAAAACTTTATCATAACTTATTGACGATAAAAAATCTTTTAATAACTTTTTATTCATTTTTTCTTACCTCTTAAGTTTTTTTCCATTTCGTTAACTATTTTATGATGTTTATGAATATCCCTGCAATTTGTAGAAATGACAGACCACAGCCCATGGTAGCTGCAAACTTCAGTGTGCATAAAATAATAAATCGCAGACTAAAGTCTGCGAGTACAAATAATACTGTATCCGCTGATTTTATATCAACGCATTACACTAGCGCTAATTAAAATTAGCGAATACATTAATCTTTAGGTTGTGTTTTTTCGTTAACAAAATTACGCAGGTTTAAACCTGCGACTACCAAAAATTAAACTTATCCTTTAAAGTGAAACAACCGTGTTGTTGCATTTTTTAGCAATAACACGGTTATTGCACTCCAAAATAACTAAAAAAA
>CAZFSG010000039.1:6943-12420 GCA_964521665.1 uncultured Elusimicrobia bacterium | reverse complement strand
TTTATAACATTTTTTAAAGATCCAAAAAAATATGGTTATGGCGAATTTAAAATTTTAAAAAATTTTAAAAATGTTGAATTATACCATTTTGTTAAAAAATGTCCATATTTTGATAAAAATTATCCTAAAGAAAAAATAAAAAAAGAAATAAGGTTTGTAGTAGAGTTTATCAAAACCAAAATTTTTAATAAAAATTTTGATTTAATTATTTTAGATGAAATTTTGGTTTGTGTGAGAGAGAAAGTTTTGGATATTAATGAATTAATAAACTTAATAAAATTGAAGCCAAAATTAACAGAGTTAGTTCTTACAGGACAAGCAAATAAAACAATAATTGATAAACTTAAACCTTATGTTGATTATATAAGTGAGATAAAAAAAATTAGTCATCCATATGATAAAGGGATAAAAAGAAGAAAAGGGGTTGAGTATTAACACAATGGGGAAACTTATTTTTATTTCTGGTGGTATAAAAAGTGGAAAATCAAGTTATGCTGTAGATATGTTAAGAAATAAGAAAGATGTATTTTTTATAGCTACGGGTTATTACGAAGATGAAGAAATGAAAGAAAGGATATTTGTACATAAGCGAACAAGACCAAAACATTTTGTTACAATTGAAGAAAAAGTCAACATTGTTGATAAAATTAAAAATTTGAAAAAGACATCACATTTAATAATAGATTGTATAAATTTTTGGGTTGCTAATATGTTAAAAGTTTATAATGAAGAAGAGATATTATATCAGACAGAAATTTTGTGCAAAGTATTAAAAAAATTTAAAATTTCTGTTGTTGTTTCAAACGAAGTCGGGTTAAGTTTGGTCGCAACACATCGGTTAGCAAGAAAATTTCAACAGGTTTTAGGAAAAGTGAACCAAATTTTTGTAAAACATGCAGATAGATTTTATTTTATGATATCAGGAGTAGCTTTAAGAGTAAAATGAACCTATCAGCAGTAAGTTTTAGCGGAGGCAAAGATTCTACTTTAGCATTATATTATGCTTTAGGACAAAAATATGATGTGAGATTTTTAGTAAATTTTGTCTCACAAAAATATAAAAGAAGTTCTTTTCATGGAATCAGTGAAGAATTAATAAAATTACAGGCTGAATGTTTAGGAATAAAATTGTTACAATATCATGTTGGTTTACAAAATTCTTCTTATGAAAGAAAGTTTATTATGATGTTAAAGAAACTAAAAAATTTGGGAATAAAATATTTTATTTGTGGTGATATTTATCTTGAAGAACATCCTAATTGGATAAAAAAACAATGTGATAAAATTGGACTTAAACTTTTTGAACCTTTATGGAAGAAACCAACTTTTGATTTACTTAATGAATTTATAAATTTAGGTTTTAAAGCAAAAGTTGTAAGTGTTAATGCAAAAATTTTACCTAAGGAATTTGTTGGGAGAGATGTTGATGAAAATTTTGTAAGTGAAATTCAAAAATATGAATGTTGTATCTGTGGTGAAAATGGTGAATATCACACTTTTGTATATGATGGGCCTATATTTAAAAAAAGAATAAAAATTTTAGATACAGAAGTTGTGTTTAAAGAAACTTTTTGGTCTGCATGGTTTTTAAATATTAAAAAAGTTGATATAGGAGAAAAAATTTGATGAATGAGAAACTAAAACATATAATAGGAAATATTCCGACACTTGATACTTCAATATCAGTTAAAACGCAGAAAATACTTGACAATCTTACAAAACCAATAGGTTCTTTAGGTGAATTAGAAGAAATTGCTAAAAGAGTTGCTATTATTAGTGGTCATGAAAAGCCTAAGATAAAAAATAAATTTGTTTTTGTAGTAGCAGCAGATCATGATGTAGTTGAAGAAAATGTTTCTGCATATCCGCAAGAAGTTACTTACCAGATGGTATTAAACTTTTTAAAAGGTGGTGCAGCAATTAATGTTTTTTCAAAACATACTGGATGTGAGGTTATAGTGGTAGATGCTGGAGTTAAAAAAAATTTTAATATTAGCGAAAATAAAAATTTTAAAATAAAAAAAGTAAACAATGGTGCAAGGAATTTTACAAAAGGACCATCGTTATCAAAACAAGAAGTTGAACAATTGGTTTTGAATGGTATAGAATTAGTAGAAGAACTTGTGGAAAATAATCCAAAAGAAAATGATGAGAATTTTTTAGTATGTGTAGGCGATATGGGTATTGGGAACACTACTGTTGCATCTGCTTTAACTTCTTTTATTTGTGGCGTAGCTGCAAAAGATGTTGTAGGTAGAGGTAGTGGAATTGATGATGAAAAATTAAAAAATAAAATTAAAGTTATAGAAAACTCTATAGAGATTAATAACCCAGACTTAAACGATCCAATAGATATTTTGTCAAAGATAGGTGGTTGTGAGATATCTTGTATGACAGGTATTATTTTAGGTTGCGCATATTATAGAATTCCAATTATCTTAGATGGGTTTATTTCAACTTCAGCAGCACTTGTTGCAAGTTGTTTTAGTTGTAAGGTTATACAATACATGTTTGCTGGACATTTATCTTTAGAACCAGGACATAAAATACAACTTGAATTTTTAGGCTTAAAACCAATTTTATCTTTAAATATGAGATTAGGAGAAGGGACTGGCGCTGTTTTAGCATCAAGTATAATTGAGTTAAGTTGTAAAATTTTAAATGAGATGGCAACATTTGATACTGCAGGCGTGTCAAAAAATTTATGAAGAAGTTTATTGACTTGTTTTTAGATGCAGTGAGTTTTTTAACAGTTTTACCTGTTAAAAGAAATAGCCAATATTTTGGTTATAAAATGTTTATATTTTTTCCACTTGTTGGATTTTTGATAGGTTATATTTGTTATTCTTTTTTTATTTTTTTAAGAAAAATTTTTAATTTAGAAATATCAACATTGCTTACTTTGTCATTTTATATTTTCTTTTCTGATTTTTTACATTTAGATGGTTTTGTTGACACAGTAGATGCTACATTTGGAAAAATTAAAAAATGTTATATTGAAATTTTGAAAGATCCTCATATTGGTGTTGTTGGAAGTATATATTTGTTTATAATTTTGTTGGTGAAATATTTATTGTTTTTAAATAACAACAAATTAGTATTTGTTTTAACACCAGTTTTTAGTAAAACTGGGTTAGTATTTGTAGGATTTTTTGGTAAAAAATTAAAAGATGGTATTGGAGAAAAGTTTTTACATAGAAATTTGTTTATCCTATTTTTTTGTTTAATATTAAGTTTACTTTTATTTATTTTAATCATAAAAAATGTATATATTTCTTTAATTTTTGTTTGTACAAGTTTTTTATTCACAGTTGTGCTCACATATTTTTTTAATTTCAAATTTGGTGGGATAAATGGCGATGTTTTTGGATTTATAAATGAAACTTTAGAAATCTTATTTTTAATCTTATTTTTGGGAGCGAAAATATGAAAAGAAAATTATAAAATTAGCCGGTGGGTATAAACATCCTCAAAGAAGCTCTTCTGTGGAGGAAAGTCTTTTAAGGTTAAAAATCAAAAACCCACCGGCTAAAAAATACTATATTATTACAACTCGTTTTTCAAGTTTAAAATTAATTATATTTAAAAAATTTATTTAAAAAGGAGGAAGAACAATGAAAAAAATATTTTTGTCCATTATTCTTTTTACATCATTAAATTTTGCAAAAGAGGTATTTCTTTCTGCTACAAAAGAAGGAATACCTCAAAAGTTTATTCCTTCTAATACTATTGTAATAACAGAAAAAGAAATTTCGCAAACAAACGCAAAAAATGTAGGTGAACTTTTGGATATTTTAACAACTGGCGAAGTTCCTCATTATGCAACCCTAGGTAGTGCAAAAACTTTAAGATTAAGAAATTCTACTGCTAACCAGATATTGATTTTGCTTGATGGAATACCAATAAGTGGAGTTGGCAAAGGTGCAATAGATCTTTCTTTAATACCAACAGAATCTGTTGAAAGGATAGAGATTATTCAGGGAAGTTGTTCTGCTTTATATGGAGCAAATGCAGTAGGCGGTGTTGTAAATATTATTACAAAGAAAGCAAAAGAAAAGAAACTTAGTGTTGTGCCAAGTATTTCATATGGAAGTTTTAACACATACATTTTAAATGCAGCAGTAGATTATGCTTCTTTAGATTATTCTATAATTATTAATGCTTCAAATAAACATTCTGATGGATGGAGAGAAAATTCAAAATATAACTCATTATCAGGATATGCAAACTTTTCTTTACCAGTTTTTTATGGTAAATTAACATTAAATACTTTGACAAACAAATCAGAATTAGGAGTACCAGGACCTGCAACTGTTGCTATGTCAGAATGGGATGGAGAAAAAGAAAAGAAAGCGTCCACTCCTTTTGCTATACAATACGATGATTTATATTTTATAAGTTTAGGATATGAAAGTGAAATTTTGACATCAAAAGTTTCTTATAATAATCAAAAACTTTTGTATGATAATTCAAAAGATCCTATAATATGGAACCAAACAAAGACAGATTCGATTTTACAAACAATAAGTTTCTTAAACACAATATCTTTACCATATAAATTTTTTGTCTCATTAAATTATGAATATTCACAAATTGACCAAAAATATCCTTTAAATCCAACTGATAATTTTAAAAAAGATGTTTCAAACATAGGTTTAGCAATACAGAAAAACTTTACTTATGAAAATCTTTCTTTAATTCCTACTATCAGATGGGATTCAAACTCAATTTTTGGTAACAGATTTTCACCACAAGCGATGTTAGTATATAATATTGCTGATACAAAAATTTCTTTATCTGCAGGGACATCTTGGCGTGCACCTAAATTTTTGGATTTATATTGGCCGGACCAAATTTGGGTTAAAGGAAATCCTGATTTAAAACCTGAAGAAGCATACTCTGTTGACCTTGGTGTAGAACAAAATTTTGGTGTTGTTATATTAAAAGTAAATCCTTTTTATAGATATATAAAAGACCAAATTAGATGGTATCCTGTTGATCCAAACGATTTATGGTCTGCTTGGACTCCATCAAATGTTGATGAAACAGTTGCACAAGGTGTGGAGTTGACCTTGGGCTTTTCTCAGATAAAAAATTTTGAAAATAAACTATCAGTCCTAGTTTCTGATAACAGAATAAAAAAGAAAGGTGAAGAAGAAAAAGGTTGGCAAAAACAAGCATATTCACCTTTAATATTAGCAACATTAAATTCTGATATCTCTTTACCTTTTGGTATAAATTTGATAAATAACCTTAAATATACAGATTCTCAATACTCCTCTGATGGTGAAACAGGAACGAAGTTAGATAATTTTGTGTTATGGAATTTAAAAATTCAAAAAAGTATATTAAATTTTGCTAAAGTATATTTACAGGTTAATGATTTACTTAACCAAAAAGGTGTGAACCGTGTCGGTTATCCTCAACCTGGGAGAAATTATGAAGTTGGAATAAATATAAATATATTATTTTAATTC
>CAZFSG010000039.1:0-6843 GCA_964521665.1 uncultured Elusimicrobia bacterium | reverse complement strand
TATTTTAATTCAAAGACAGCAGATAAACCTTGTTAGGGTTTATCTGTTTTTTTTAAAATTTTATGAAACAAAGTTTTTATATACAATGGCATATAACAGAGTACTGCAATTTTGACTGTGTTCATTGTTATAAAGAACTGTTTAGAAAAGAACTTGATTTTGACCAACTTAAACTTGTTGCTGAAAGAATTGTAGAGTTTGTTGGTAAAAATAATTTTGAACTAATAATTTCTATTACAGGTGGTGAGCCATTTCTAAAACCTGAAGTTTATGATATTGTTGAATATATTGACAAATTTGACTGTGTTAAAGAAATAAATTTTATCACAAATGGTAGTATTATTCCTGACGAAGATAAACTAAAAACATTATTAAAACTTAACAAAATTTATGTTTCGTTAGAAAGTATAAATCCTGAAATAAATGATTTGATCCGTGGTAAAGGTAGTTTTGAAAAAGTATTTCCTAATATTGAATATCTTTGCAAAACTTATAATGTAGGTATTATGACAACATTAATGAATTTCAATATTGACAATTTAATTACGTCATTTGATGTTTTTTTAGAAAAATTGTTTTCTTTAAATGTAAAAGAAATAATTTTTGAACGGTTTGTTCCTGTAGGAAGAGCAAAAATGTTAAAAGAGCAAGTTGTAGATAAACAAAAGATTATAAAATTTTATAAAATTGTTTCAAAAAAATTAAATGTAGATTTTGAGGAACTTAAAATCTTTCCTGCTATAAAAATACTTAATACTGAACCAGTTGAAGTTTATGCTGCAGAATGTATCTGTGGTAAAGATGGTTGTGCAGTATTACCTGATGGTAGTGTTTATCCTTGTAGAAGGTTTACAAAAGAAGTAGGGAACTTGATTTATGAAAAAATGCAAAGTTTTTATCCTATAGATAAAAGATTTTTTGAACAGATTGAACTTTCACCTTTATTTAAAGAAAACTTTTCTTGTTATGCAATAACAAATGTTTTGTTAAAAAGTTGACTTTTGTTAAAAAATAATGTATTAAATTTCCATACAAGCAAACAAATTTTTTGTCAAATTCCAAGTTTTATATTTTTATGCAAAAAAAACATATTCTTTCCTTTATTTTCACTTTTTATTTTTTAACTCTTTCCCACAATATATTTGCCTTTGTTTGGACTGAAAATACTAAAATAGATTTTGATGATGGATATTTTTTTAGGTCCACCGTGACTGCAGATGGTAAACTAAAAGTTCGTCAATGGGATGATTGGTGGGACACTTCCTGGCCACAAAGAATACCTATTGAAATTAACACAACAGGTATAAATGAAACACTTTATGATTATCAAATTTGGTTTATCACAAATACAAAAGCGTTAGTTGATGCAGGTAAACTTGATACGAATGGAACAGCGATACGTATTGCAGGACCTGATGGTAAAACTTTAATTCCTTTTTGGATAGAAAACTGGAATATTACAACTTCAACAGGATCAAAAATATGGGTTAAAGTACCACAAATACCACCTAATACAAAAATACAAGTTTATATGTATATTCGTAATGTTTCAACAAATTCGTTATCAAACAGGGATGCAGTATTTGACCTTTACGAAGATTGGGAGACAGGACAAATAAGAACACAAACACCTTGGTCTAATACAGGTTGGGTATTTGGTGGTTCAACAGGTGCAAAGTTTGAAATACATACTTCAACAGATGAATTATGGAATTTTTCTCCACCACCGCAAACTGCAACTCTTAATGTTTTTGAAGGAAATTATTGTGTTCGTTCAGGAACTATTCCGCACCAAGCTAATGTGTATTTACAGACATCTTTGTCTTTATCATATCCTGCAAGAATAGAGTTTTATTGGTCATGTTATTCTGAAGGAGGATATGACTATTTAAGTTTTTATACTGGTGCTGCTGAACAAGCAAGAATAGGGGGACAAACAGGATGGACTTTTGCTGCATTTAATTTACCTTCAGGAGATAATACTATAAAATGGCAATATCAAAAAGATCCTACTGGAACTACACTTTTTGACCGTGGTTTTGTTGATAAAATTGTTGTAAGAAAATATAATCCTACTTTTGATACACAGATGCAACAACGTGTTTCACCGAAAGAGATTGAAGTATGGAGTCAATATTACAGGTATGCTGAGTATTGGTCTGATGTTTTTGACACAAAAGGTGAGAATACAAAATTTGTTTATTCTTCTTGGACAGAAGTTTTGAATGGACAAACAGTAGAAATTTATGCAAGGTCTTCTGATGATTATTTTACAATTTTAAGTACATACCCATCTTTTTCTACAACTAAACTTCCCAACAATGGTGATCCTTCTGGATTAATTTCTCGTGGGAGATATATTCAATATAAAATTGTTTTTTATACTGACGGCAGTAACACACCTGAAGTTTCAAACATAAATTTTACTTATGAACCATTACCATTACGAGCATACGATTTTAATGGTGTTGCTTTATCTTCAACTTCAATAAAATGGACTTGGACACACCGCGCTACTTATTATATTGATGGATATAGAATCTATTCTTCAACCAGACAATACAACAAAGATGGTGGATATTTGGTTATTACCTCAACTTCTGATGGATTACTTGCAGAATTACCACCTAGTGCAACATATTGGATTGAAGAAAATTTGCAGCCTAATACACAATATGGACGGTATATTGTTGCATATACTACTACAATAGTTTTGTTTGGTGGTAATGCATCAAGGAATGTTTTTGGTTTAAATGCTCCACGGAATTTATACACATTAGCACTACAACCTCAATGTTCAGCAGAAAAGTATGAAACCACTGGTGTTCCACCGTATTACCAATTTGTATCAATTTCAACTGGTGTGTGGTATAACACTAAAGAATTTTCATTTACATCAGCAATTTCTACAGGAAATGGTAGGGTCGCATATTACAAATATATTTTTAAAACTACCTCTACTTGGGATGATGTTTCAAGTTTTGTTTGGTATCCAACATCTAAAACTTATATTACAGGTGGGGGAGAACAAATAATAGAACGGCCAATTCTTGAATTAGTTGCAACAGAAAATTCTGATAATTGGTATTTTCAGGTTAAAAGTTATAATGGTGATGATATTGAATCAGGATACCAAATTATAGGACCGTTTTGGTTTAAAGGATGTCCTGCACAAATAACAGATTTAGTTGTTAGTCGTGGTAAAGGTGAAGAAGGAACAGTGAAACTTACTTGGAGTGCACCAACTGACGATGCAGACAGTGGTGATTTAAATAATGCCAAATTTGTTATAAAATATCGTCTTGCTGGTATTATAGATACTATACAAAAGTTTGATAGTATTACACCTATTGTAACTTCAACAGGTATGGTTCAAGGTGTAATTGAAATATCCACTACTACTGCGGCTGGTTCATTGCAAACATATGTTGTTACAGGACTTGTTCCAGGATTAACTTATTGGTTCACAGTTGTTACTGTGGATAATAATGGAAACAGATCTGCAGTAGCAACATATATTAATCCACAAAGCGGTACACAAGATATAACAAAACTTCGGTCAAGATCGTCAAAAGTTACAAGAATAAAGTTTGATACACCATCGTATACTTTTTATGCTGGTGATACATCACCAAAAATAAAAGTTGTTCTTATAGATGAAGATGGCGATTTAATAAATTCACGGTTTGGTGCAGAATGCGATCTTTTGACAACTTCTTCTAAAGGAAAGTTTTCTTTAGATGGTATAAATTTTGGTATTACGAAACTTAATATTTTACCAGGTTCAAATTCTGCTGAGTTTTATTATATGGATGAAACTGCAGGTAATCCTCAAATAACTGTTGATGAAATTGCAGCGTTGGTTTTGTGGAATGGAACTCAAGGATGGTTATCAGAACAACAAACACACACAATACTTCCAGGTAAAGCAATAAGTTTTCGTGTAGTACCACAAGACGGGAATTATAACTGCCAGATTTTAGTTGATAAACCTGTTTATATTGAAGCAGTGGACAAACTTGGCAACCGCGCAATTGATTTTGAAGGTGTTGTGATAGCAACTACTACATTTAGTGGAATGGTAATAGATCCTGCTAATGTATCGTTTACTTTGTCAGACCAAGGACGTAAAGCTGCCGTGTTGAGAAACTATTATTATGCAGGTGCAAGTAGTATTACAGTTTCAGAAGTTGTTTCTCAGGATTATAAAAAAATGTTGTTTATAGATTATTATAATGGCTATGTGGTTGGAAATAAAGGTATGTTAAAAGCAACTGCTGAAGGAGGTTTACGATGGTTCACAAAAATTTATAGAAATGATGTTGCTAAAGGACTAACTTCAGTTGCTGTTTATGAAAATATATCTGTTTTATGTGGTAACAACGGATTAATAATTCGTTCTACTGATAGTTTTGTTTCTTATATTGAACAAAATATTGGTTCTACAATGTTAAATGATATTGTATTTATTGATAGTAACACAGTAGTTGTTTGTGGTAATAATGGAACAATTTATAAATCGACAGATGCAGCATTGAGTTTTTATTCAATACCTTCGGATTTATCAGAGAACTTGAATTCAATAGTGTTTATTTCAACTTCATTAGGGTTTGTTTGTGGTAATAATGGAAAGTTATTAAAGACTACAGATAAAGCAGAAAGTTTTTCAGAAGTTTATATTCCAACAGTTGCTAATTTGTATGCCATAAAATTCTTAGATGATCAACAAACAGGATTTATCTGTGGCAGCAATAGCGTTTTGTTGAAAACAGAAGATGGTGGAACAAACTTTTCTGTTCTTAATGTTTCAACAGAAAATGTTGAATTGTATGGAATTGATTTTATTACACCACAGGTAGGTGTTGTTTGTGGTTCTTATGGAAAAATTTTTATTTCAACAACAGCAGGGAATTCATTTACTGATATTTCTCCACAAGGATATCAATCAGAAACTTTTTATACGATAAAAATGTTAGATTTAAACAAGATAATAGTTGCTGGAACAAATGGTAATATGTTATTAACAACAGATAGAGGTAAAACTTGGCAAAAGATCGTTATGCAAGGTTCTTCACCACAGGATTATTTGTGGAACGCAACAATTATTTCATCTTTTGAAACAAAGGCAACAAAAATTGTCCAAGGAAAGAAAGACCAACTTGTTGCAACAATTGGATTAAGATTTATGTATCCAAGCGCAGTTCTTACTAAAATTAACAAAGTTACAGTAAAAAAACTGGGTAGTTTGCCTGATGAATATGTAACTTCAATAAAATTTGGTGAAGGGTTAGGTAGCGCATCTTTTATAAACGGTACTGCTGAAATTTTAATCCCATCTCAGCCAACAATAAAATATGCTACTTCGTATTTTAACATATATGTAGATTTATCTGATGATGCACCATTGGACACCACTTTTGCGCTACAATTTGATTTTGGTTGTATAAACGTTTCTCAAGGGGTACAATTTGGACGAAACAACCTGCCTTATATTACATATAAAGATACAACAACTTTAGAATATTTAACAGTTGTTCCACCAGTTGTCAATGTTTATGTAGTTGATATAGACACTTCAGTATATTTACGTACATATACTGGTTTGGAAAAAACAAAAGTTTTAGAACAAGGTGATCACGCTGTTGTTATAAAATTTGGCCTCATTACTGATAGGTCTATCTCACCATTTAGGAAACTTCGTATAAACTTGTCAGGAACAAATATTCGTGATGAAGATATAAAAATAGTAAAAATTTACTATGATTATCCTTTTATTGAAGAGAATATGATCTCTTCAGCAACATTTTCAGGAGGTATTGCATTATTAGATTTTTTACAAGGACAAACTATTTCCGACAAAACAACAAATTATTATTTTATTACAGCAGAAGTTTCGCCTGAAGCGTCATATTCAAGAGATTCTACCGAAGTTAATTTCTTGTTCAGAATTGATATTTCTACATCTTACTTTTTACTTGACACTGAAGGTGTGAATACTATTTCTTCTAAACAAATGCTAACTAATATACGTTCAGAAGTTGTTCGTCTGGAACAATCAAAAGATATTGTTTATGTTCGAACCCTACCAGACATATTAGCAAGAATACCAGAAAAAGTGTATCAGTCAGAACGTATTGTGTTACTTCCGATAGGTGTATCAGTAGGTAAACGTGGATTAGGAACAGCTTCTGCTGACTGGATAAAAGTTACTGTTGAGAAATCAACCACTGCTGCTGATGAATACAACCGTTTTGACAGAAGTTCACAAACTGTTATTGAAGTATGGCATGATGAAAACGGTAATGGTATCTTTGAATTAGACATTGATAGAAAATTAGGTGAAAGTGTCTTTGAAAACAATACCGCAGTAATACTGTTTTCACAACCTGAAAAAATTGACAGACAAGAATATTTATCAGAGTTTGCTACATATTTTATTTTGTGTTATATTCCAAAAAATGCACAACCTGATGAAAAACTTAAGTTAATAATTTCTACTGGGACAAGTTTCACTTTAGGTGGAGTAGATATAACAGATAGCAGTAATTTTCCTTTAATATCTCCTGAAGTTATTATTGCAGACTGGCCAGATGAAGTTTTATCAGAACTCTACTCGCTTGCACCACAAGAAGCTGCGTTGTATGAACAAGATGTTCCAATAGCAAGGATTGATTTATTAGCATTTTGTGATGCAACTTTAGATAAATTAGTTATTACTTCTGAAGGTACTGCTATATCCTCTTCTACTGTAAAACTTGTTAAAGTATACTTAGACGATGGAGATCTAAGGTTTGATCCTACAAAAGATATAATTGTTTCTACTTCAACATTTGATTCATTAGG
>CAZFSG010000038.1:11193-12443 GCA_964521665.1 uncultured Elusimicrobia bacterium | reverse complement strand
AATATAAAAAAATAGAGTGAGTAGTCAATATTCTAAAACACATGTTGTTAATACTGGGTAGAAAATACTATTATATGGATGATTTTTAGTAAATTTAAATAGTGGGTCCGTTTTTTTATCTGTTATCTAAGTCTCTCTCGGCATGTTGAGCGCTATATAAGGTCTCAACCACGTTATAATTGAATTCGTGTTTCTTAATTTATCATTGTTTGTAATATTTTAGCAAATTCTCTTATTTCTTTCTGTGCTTGTGGTATTATTCTTTTGTTTATAAAATCGTTCCATACAAATATTGGTGCTGAACATATCACTGTTGTCGCTACTGCTTGAGGTATTATATATCTTGCAACTTCCTTTTTTACTCCTCTATCTTTTAGTGTTTTATATTCATTGTATGTGTGTTCCAATATTTTTATAATATGTTGTTTTTCATCTTCTGTTTCTATCTCCGGTGGTAATACAAATCTATCTACTGCTGTATATCTATGGGAACGCTGATTAAAGTTTATCCAAGTGTGTCTTATTAACTGGTGAGAAAATACGCGTGAATAGTTATGAGCTATGACTACTAACCAATCTTGTACTACCTCGTCCTTTATTACTATTAGTTCTCTTTGTGCTATTATCCCTTCTGTAGTAGGTATTTGATATTTTTTTATCTCATCTATACTTCCTTCAAATACCTTATTCCAATTTCCCTTTTCTATATATATTTGTATTTTTAACCCTCTTGTCCCTCTATTCTTGCTGATTAGTATCTCCCTAAATTCTTTATCTTTTGTTTTTTCTGCAATGTGTCTTAGGTTTAGTATTGCTTTATTTTTTTGAATAAACACTTTGAAGTAATTAGTGGCTAAATCTAATTTTTCTTTTATTGAAAAGTTTTCAGTGTTTATAATAACTGGCGTATGTGAGAATATACTATAATGTTGTGCTTTGTATAGTTTCATTAAAAAATCTACTAACTTTTCTTTATCCTGTACTTTCTCTTCTAATAAGATCTCAACTGGATGTTTTGAACTATAACAAATCCTTGCTCCTAAATAACTGTTAATTATTGGTAAATTGTTCGATATCTGCATGTTGGATGTCCCCTTGTTTTATAGTATGCCTCTGTAATTACAAAAAAAACATTTATTTATATTTTTTCTATCCTTATAATCTTTTCAGTAGTCTACAGAAGTAATAGTTTTATCTCCATTATCCTTACCACAATAAAGAAATCGCAATCCCCTTAAAATCGGGTCCAT
>CAZFSG010000038.1:0-11093 GCA_964521665.1 uncultured Elusimicrobia bacterium | reverse complement strand
CTCCATTATCCTTACCACAATAAAGAAATCGCAATCCCCTTAAAATCGGGTCCATTTTTCCGACTGCGGCGATTTTTTTCTTTGATTTATTAAGCAGAAATTTTTAATTTCCGCTAGTCTACCCAAAACTTCACCAATTTTTACCATAAAATTTTTGTAAAATTTTTAGATACTACTAAAATTTCAAAAAATTTTAATTACCGCTAGTCTCTAAAACTTAATTTTTAGACAATTTACATTTTTTTATCTCAATCTATTATTTTTTACGAACTTAATTTTTGTTTGTCAATACAAAAAAAATTTTATGTAGCAGTGGTATATTTATCTACTTTCTTATTCAACCTGTATGATGCATCTCCAAATTTTATTTCGTGGTCAAAAAACTTTACTTTGTTTAATTATTAATTAGCAAAGCAAGCTTTGCGACTACTATAAAAATAAATATTCTTTTTTTATTATATTGTCAAGATTTAGAATACAATATGGATCAAAACTTTTTTTGATTTTTGCCATCTCCAAGATTGCTTCTTTTTTATACATCACTTCAAGATATTTGTTTTTTAGTTTTCCTATACCATGTTCTGCGAAACCTGTTCCACCTAAAGATACTGCTTTTTTTATACAATCAATATATATTTTTTCACAAACAATTTTTTCTTCATTGTTTTTAGGGAACATATTAAAATGTAGGTGGTTTTCGCCAATGTGGCCAAAAATAACCATGTTTATATTTTGATTTTCAAACATTATGTTTTTATAAAAATTAAATAATTCGTTTAATTTTCCTTCGGGAACTGCTGCGTCAACTGAAACTTTTATAGAATTTATTTTTTTGAAATACGAATTTATTGTTTCAGGAAGTTTGTATCTTAAGTTAGAAAGTAATTCATATTCTTTTTTTGAATTTGACAACACTGTTTCTTTACAACCAAATTTTTCAATAACTTCTAACCAATTATCAATCTTTTCTTTTTCTGATTCGATATATAACGCAATTGTGTCTTTAGGTATAAAATCATATTCATCTTTAATAAAAATAAGCGAGTTTTTATCAAAAAATTCTAAACAGTATATTGAAAGATTCTCTTTTCGAGTTTTTAGTTCTGAAACAATTTTTGGTATCTCTGTTTCTTTTTCTTCATCAAAAAACATAAGCATTATAAACCTTTCAGGTAATTCATCAATCAAAAATACTTCAACTTCTGTAATTACTCCTAAAGTACCTTCTGAACCTATCAAAAGATCTATTGCATCCATACC
The DNA here is from genome assembly GCA_964521665.1 of uncultured Elusimicrobia bacterium. GTDB lineage: Bacteria > Elusimicrobiota > Endomicrobiia > DTEH01 > DTEH01 > JANXDG01. Next base: position 9,833 of record CAZFSG010000038.1, on the reverse strand, counting down.
ATCTTTAACATAATACCCTGCGGAACATTTTACCTCTGGTGTTCTATACGATGGTAGATTGATTTTAAATTTTCCATAATCTAATATTCCATCTTTTTCAAAAACTTCACCTCTTTTAACTTCTAAGATTTCGCCTGTGGTAAGTATCATTTTTATTCTTTTGACATATTTTCTTGTAGGTCCGAACCTAAAACTATACTCTCCTGATGCGTTTGTTGCAACATTACCACCAATAAACGCTCCTTTTTCAGTTGGGAATGGTGGATAAAACAAACTAAATTTTTTTATCTCATTTAAAAAATTATAAACTACAACACCGGATTGTAAAACAGCAGTTTTGTTTTTTGTATCTATATCAATTATTTTGTTTAACTTTTCTGTTGAAATAACTATTCCTTCTTTTGGTATTCTTCCTGCGACAGTTCCAGTACCTGCTGCTGATATTGTAAGTGGAAGTTTATTTTTTACAGCATAATCAATAACATCAAAAACTTCTTTCTCATCTTGAGGGATAAAAACTTTTTCTGCAAAACCATCTTTGAAATTTGATGTGTCTTCAAGATAAGGTAAAATTTCTTCTTGTTTTATTTTTATTATCATAACTTCAAAATTTTAGTTATACTTAAAACAACTAACCATAAACAAAATAAACTCAATATAATTGTTGGTCCTGTTGGAAAGTCAAACATATATGACCACACAATACCTATAATACAAGAAAAGATACTTGATATGCAACAAAAAAGAAAAATTTTTTTGATTTTGTTAAAAACAAGGAGGCTAAACATTGCAGGAATTACAATGAAACCAAAACTAAAAATAACACCTGTTGTGTTAATAGTTGTTATAAAAACTAAACTTAGTATTGAATAAAATACAAAATTCCATAGGAACTTGTTGTATCCGTAAACTTCTGCAGTTTCTGGGTCAAATGAAACAAAATTAAACTGTTTATGGAACAAAACTTGTGAAATAAAAAACAAAATAAAAATTACAACTGTTAAATAAACTTCTTGTGGCTGTATAGTTAAAATATCACCTGAGAATACATTAAACAGATGTGTTTCTGCTTTTGCAGACTTTGCTATAAACAACATTGAAAGACTCAAAGAAATAATATAAGCAACTGCTATAATTGCATCTTTAGGTATTTTTTCTGAATATATATCTGAAGAAAACAAAAATACACCTACTAAAGAAAAAATAAATGAAGTAAGGTACGGATTTAAATTTATTAAAAATCCAAAAATGTACCCACAAGTTGCAACCTGTGCTAAAGATATGCCAACAAACACTACTCTCCTTAAAGTAATATACACACCTAAATAAGATAACATTACTGAAGATAAAATTCCTATTAATAAACTTTTCTGTATAAAAGGTAAACTAAACATAATTTTACTCTGTAATTATTATCCTACCATTTTCAAATTTTAAATTTGTTTCAAAAAGTTCTTTTAAATGTTTTTCTGTTAAATTTTCTTTTCGACATACATCAAGCTTTTTGTCTTTTATAAAACAAAACTTCTCAGCATAGTTTATAACTGTATTTATATGGTGTGTAGCAAGAAGTATTGTTTTATGTTTTTCTTGATAAATTTTTTTAATAAGTTGCATCGTGGTATGTTCTGAAATGATATCTAAGTTTGTTGTTGGTTCATCTAATACTAAAACATCTGGGTTACTACATAACGCACGTGCTAATAAAACTCTTCTTTTAAGTCCGCCTGAAAGTTCTCTAAAATTTTTTTCTTTAAAACTTTCTAAACCAAAATAATCCAAAACTTCATTGAGTATATCTTCAACACTTTTTTTATTCAAAAATCTCAATTTATGATACAACCCCATCTTTATAACTTCATAAACACTAAATGGGAAAATTTCTTCTACGGTTGCTATCTGTGGTACATAACCAAAAGATATTTTGTTGTAATACAAAACTTCACCTTTTAAAACTTTAAGTTTTTTAAGTATAACATGGATTAAAGTTGTTTTCCCTGTACCGTTTGGTCCAACTATTGCAATAAAGTCATTATTAAAAATATCAAGATTAACATCTTCTAAAACAATATTTTTAGAATATCCAACGGTTACATTTTTTAGTTCAATTATTTTTGTTTTCATCAGATTCCTCTATTTTTGTAACAATATATTCAAAAAGTGAAAAGTAATCTTTTACTTCTTTAACACCACCAACTGATATCGGTAAAACCACAACTTTTGTATTGGTTTGTTTTGCAACTGACTGCGAAGTTTTCAATGGATAAAAATTTTCATGAAGGATACACACAACATCTTGTTTTTTTATTGTTTCAACAAGTGTTTTCAAATATGCAGCAGATGGTGGTATACCAGGTTTTGGTTCAACAGTTGCAACTATATTTATTTTAAACCTTTTTGCAAAATATGAAAATGTTTTATGATAAGAAACAAAATTTTTATTTTCGTATTTTTTCAATTTTTGTTCCCAATACTCAATTTTTTTTGTCAGTTTATCAACAAACTCTTCATAGTTTTTTTCAAAATACTCTTTGTTTTCAGGTGATAATCTACATAACCCTTCTAAAATATTTTTTGCTATTATTTTACCATTTTCAGGGTCAAGCCAGTAATGTGGATTACCATAAATATGTATATCTCCCATTGACGCATCAACTTTACCCACCGGTATCTCTAAAGCAGTTATTCCAACAGATGCGTCGACATAGCCCACTGCACCATAAGCTATGTTTTTATTTTTTGATGCTAAAATTAATCCATCAACCCACATATCTAAATCTAAACCAATTTTTACTAACATATCAGCTTTTGAAAGTTTTACAATCATAGATGGTAATGGTTCAACAGTATGTGGGTCCTGCCATCCATAAGATAAACTTTCAACTTTAACTTTTTTGCCACCAACAAATTCTGCTATACTTTTTAAATCTTCAGTTGTTGTAACAACATAAATTTGTTTTGAATAAATAATGTTTATGAAGAGTAAAGAAACAAATAATAGTGCTAATTTCTTCATAACTTTCTCCTTTTTATTTGCAATACTACATCTGTATTGTATTTTGAGAATTTTTTATTCTAACAAATGGCTATGTGGACCCATACCAAAAACAATTTGTACAACAAATTGATGAACATCTTTTGGATTATCAAAAAAGTATGTGTATTGTGTCCTTAAAGCAGTTGTTTCTGTAAAATTTCGTGTGTATATAGCTGACAAAGAATTTGTTCTCAAAGTTTCAACAACATTTTCAGCATCATCGTATCTTAAACTAATAGAATCGTATTTATTAAATTTATATTTTGTAAAAACAAAATAACTAAATTTTTCTATTTTCTCGTCTTCTAAATCTCTTATTAACTTATATACTTCTGTTGTGAACAAAAATTTTCTGTTTTTTGTAAAGAAACTTCTTAAAGTTAAATCTATCCCAAAAATTTTTACTTCATCTTTGTGTTCTTTATAATGTGGACCATTTGATAACAAAGAATTTAAGCCAATCTCTAACTCCGAAGTTTTAATAGGAATAGACAACCAAATTTTATTTGTATAAGTTTTGTCTGACAAAGAAAATTCGAGATGGCGTAGTTCATTTTCATCGTGATGGTAATGATGTAGTATATTCCAAGCACCTAAATCAATTTGTAAAAATAAAGGTAAAGGTAAAACATAGCTAAAATTAACTCCTTCTGCGACAAGTCCATGTTCACCAAAAAAGTTTGTTAACACCAATGGTTGGTCATAAAAACTTCTATGATGTTGATGTATTTTGTTTAACTTACCAAAATTAATACGAATTTTACCAACTTCTAAAGATAAATTATGAATTAATTTTTGGAAATACACTTTTGCTTCACAAATCTCTGCTTCAACATGTTCATCATGTTTATGCATCGCGAGAAAAACATCTGCTCGTATATTAGGGTAAATATATCCTTGGAACGCTGTTTCTATTTCTTCGACAACAAGTTTATCTTTTGTCTCATCCTCTTTATCAGTAGACAGTTTATAATAAAAATTTCCTACAACACTTATATCAGGCAGATTTGGAACCACACCACGCATACCTGGCAGTTGTGTTGGTTTAGCAATTATTTCTTCTTTAACTTCTTCTGCAAAGAGGTTTAAAAAAGTAATAAGAAATATAAATGTGATAACTTTTTTCATTTTTGACCTCCTTATTATTTGTAATTTACTTAATGGTAGCCGCAACCTTTAGGTTGCGTATAATAACACTACCAAATTATAATATTTTGTATTTCAAGGAACATAATTTTTAGTTCACAGAACCATTATTTCCAAAAATAAAGAAAAGTTTTAAAAGTGATGGTGTAAAAAAATCAAACTATTTTAGGTGGTGCGCGGGATAAAAATAGGTCAGGATTAAATGATGAAAAGTTAAAAGATAGGAGAATTTTAATTATAAAAACTATTAAAAACAGTGGTGAAAAATATAAAATGTTAAAGATGCTTATTTTAGCCTTACTTATAAAGAAACAAAGATAACAATTGTCTTCGTTATAATTGTTATGATGAGAATGAAACGCAGCAGAAAATAAAAGTGTAGAAAATAAAATTAATAGAAAAGCAAAAAGATATCTTTTCATACTTCTTGTATTTAAAAATTATACAAAATCCTCAATAGACTTTCAATATCTAATGATGCAACTTTAGTAAATACATAATTATAATACCAAAGATAAAAAAGACCAAAGAAACATTTGCTAATTTTAATTTTTTTTGTTTTTGTATTTCAGGTATTAAATCTGATGCTGCGATATAAATAAATCCGCCTGCTGCAATAGGTAAAAGATAAACTATTATATTATGAACATTTTCTGAAACAAAGAAACCTACTATTGTACCTACAACTGCTGTTAAAGCAGATAAAAAATTGTAAAACAAAGCTTTAAATTTAGTTAACCCTCCATATAATAAAACACCAAAATCACCTAATTCTTGTGGTATCTCATGTAAAATTACCATTAAAGTTGACACAATACCAACCTTTATATCTACATAAAAACTTAAACCAATTATAGCACCATCTATAAAATTATGAATCCCGTCACCTATAAGATTTAAATAAGTTACAGGATGTGGATGAATTTCACATTGTTCACCTTTATGACAATGTCGCCAATATAGGTATTTCTCTAATATAAAAAATAAAACAAATCCTAAAATAACAAAATTAAAAATATTTATATTCTCACCACTATGTTTTACTGCTTCAGGTATTAGATGTAAAAACGCACCACCAATCAATCCACCCGCAGAAAAACTTATCAAAAACATCAAAACTTTGTTTAAACTCCTATTATTCATCAATAAAGCTAAAGCACCAATAAATGAAACTAAACTAACAATAATACTTGCTATAATTGCTATTATGAAGTTCATAGGATTATATTTACTGAAAAAGATACTAAGAATGCAACAAGGAGCATCAAAAATAAAATTTTTAATCCTTCTTTAACACCTTGTTCTTTTACTAAAGTAAAAAATGTTGATACACAAGGTAGATACAAAACTAAGAAGATGCTTGCAACAACAAATTGTTTTGCAGTTAAATCAAATGGTGTAAGAAGTGATATTGATACATCTTTTCTTAAAAATCCTGAAATTAAAACAATAGATATTTCTTTGGGAAGACCTAATATAAAACTTATTGGTTTACCGATTGTTTCAGAAAAAATTTTTATAATACCTAAAATATCAAAGATGTTAATTACAAAAATTCCAAAAATTATTAATGGTACAGCATCAACAAAAAATTCTTTCATTCTTATATAAATTTTTTTTATCAAAAGTGACAAACTCAGCATTCTATACGGAGGTATCTCAACAAAAAGTTCTGTTGTTTCTCCTTTTAAAATTCTGTTTAAGATAAAACTTACAATAATAGCAGTAAAAAATAATATCAAAAATATCAGTACTGCATATTTGATACCATATTTTGTTGCTAAAACTAAAATCATAGATGTTTGTGGCATACAAGGTGCTATCATTAAAAGTAAAACGGCAGTTAGAAATTTTTCTTTTTTTGTTTCAAGCAATCTCAATGCAAAAATTCCCGGTACTTTACAACCTAAACCTAATAAAGCAGGTACTGATGAATAACCATGTATACCTAATCTATGTAAAAAAGCATCAAGCATTACTGCTAACCTTGGAATATAACCAATATCTTCTAAAATACTTAAAACAAGATAAAATGAAAACAAGTATGGGAAAACTACAACTAATGGTATATATAACCCAGTTGTTAAAACACCAAATCCTTCCATTGGTGTAGGAACTTCACCTAACAAAATTTTTTGTAAAAACTCAATCGGGATAAATCTTGAAGTCACTGAGGTTATAAAAGTAAGGTAAAAATTGTTGAACAAATTATCAAACACTGATGTAACATTTTCACCTAAAAATCTTACTATTGCAAAAGTTGAAATTAAAACAAACAAAGCAAACGGAATACCTGTAGATGGTTTTATAGTAATTTCAGATAATCTATCTAAAAAACTATGATGTTTATGAATAAGCTTTTGAATTTGAGATACGATTTCGCCAATTTTTTGCCATTTTTGTCCTTCATCATAATCAAAATTAGAAACTTTTGCTTGGTTTAATTTTGATACAAACTCATTTATACCTTCAGAAGTACGTGCACAAGATGGAATTACAGGAATATCAAGAATCTCTTCAAGTTTTTTATAATCAATAATAATACCTTTATGTTTTGTTTCATCCCACATGTTAAGAAGGACCATCATAGGAAGACGTTTTTTTATAAGTTGAAAAGTTAAGTTTAAATTTCGTTCAAGATTTGTTGCATCAACAACATTAACAATTACAAAATCTTCATCTTTATTTTTTAATTCTTCTAATATTTTAACTACAACTTCTTCAGCTTTGTTTGTAGGTTGAAGTGTGTATGTCCCAGGTAAGTCTATAACTTCTATTATTTTATCATCCTTTTTAAAATGTCCTTTATAAATTTCAACTGTTGTCCCTGGATAATTTGAAATAATAACATCTGCACTAGTTAACCTACAAAAAATTAAACTTTTGCCAACATTGGGATTACCGATTAAATATACTTTTTTCATACCATCATAATACAAGTTCCATATATTACTTTTATACCATTTTGTTTACAAAACTCTACTGCTTTCTGGCTTTCAGCACCGGGTTGCATCCATATATATTTGATACCTTTTTGCAAACATTGTTTCACTATCTCCTCAGTAGCAGACGGTGGTGTCACCAAATCTGCAACATCTATTGTCTCAGGTATATCTAAAATTGAAGAATAACATTTTTCACCATCAACTTCTTTAATATTAGGATTTACAGGATAAACTTTATATCCTTTTTGTTTTAAGAACCTAAAAATTTTGTATGCAACTTTTGATTCGTTTCTGAATGAACCGACTACTGCAAAACTTTTTTGTGATAAAACTTCTTTGATTATACCCTGCATTTTTTTATTCCTCAAGTATTTATTTCAATAATTATTCTTTTTGCCATACCGTAGCCTAAAGCAATTTTTGTACTTCCAACTTCAACTATCACAGGACCTTTTGCAACAATAGAACTAATTTTTTTAACTTCAACACCAACTCTTATCCCTAAAGCATCAAGTTTTTGAATTATTCCACAACCACCTAAAATTTCTACTACTTTACCAACTTCGTTTTCTTTTAGTTCAACCAAAGAAAGTTTCATAAGTTTAAAAACCTATCTACACTTATCACACAAACCATAAATAATAAGTTTATGGTCTAAAATTTTGAACTTATGTTTTTTAGCAATTTGATTTTGTAATTTTTCTAACTTTTCAGATTCAAATTCTATAATTTTGTTACATTTTGTACATATAAAATGGTCATGATGGTTATGAGCATATTTATGTTCATAAAGGACTTTGTTGTTACCAATTTTTGTTGCTTCAATAATCCCAAGTTTGTTTAGTAAAGAAAGAGTTCTGTAAACTGTAGCATAACCAATTTTTGGATTCTTCTTTTTAACAAGTTGGTAAATTTCATCAACATTTATATGGCCTTCGTGTTCAAAAAATGTTTCTAAAATCTGTATTCTTTGTTGTGTGTTTTTAAGTTTAGAATTTTTAACTGCAGAAACAAACTCTTTTTTTACATCTTGAATGTTGAGTTTCATAAATTTTGTTGATAGTTATTATATATTTTTGTTCAAACAGATTTTGATAATCAATATCAATTTTATAACAAATTAAAAAATTTTTGTCAATAGGTAAAGAAAATAATTTTTATAAGGCAAGATTTACTATATAAAAAAGAATAAGAAAGTTTCATTCTGCTAACACATAGCGAAAATGAAGAACGGAAAAAGATAAGCAAAAATTCTAAGGAATTCAAATAAAGATTTATAAAATTTGTCTTTATTTATTAAAATTTATGAGTGGAACAACTTGCAGTAAAAAGAAGTTGCCGAACGCAGATTGAGAAAATCTTTGATTTCACTTTTATCCGCTGTTATACAACCAGAATAACAAGATTGCGAAGTAATCGGAGAGTTGGGCTTACAGGTTTATTCATACTAATTTCACATCTTTTATACTCAAATTCGGTTCGATTATTAATAGTTTACCAAATTCGATTTCTTCCCATTTTTCTTCTGTTAACTTTTCAGAACATACTAAAACCGCTTTTTCACCTTTTAGAGCTTTACTTCGCAATAGTGCTGAAGTTTCTTTTGATCTAAATTCAAGTGGACCAGATTCAGAGGGTTCTCTTTTTAATAGCCAGAGCGAATAGTAATCTTTGGAATGCCTTGAATATCTAAATGCATAAAGAAATTTTCCATCGGATAATAAGAAGTTTAATCCAGTATAATATATGCCACTTTTTATAATCTCATCAATAGCTTTCTTTATGCCTTCTATACCATCTTTACTTTCTTCAATACATTGCAAAATCCAATAAAAATAAACTTCTGAATCAGTTTCTCCTTTTAGCTCCTTTTTATACTTGTCTTTTAAAATGTCGAGCAAGTAATTTCTATTAACAGATCCATTATGAGCAAATAGCCAGTTTTTGTATTTAAAAGGATGTGAATTTACTTCTGATGGTGGTGCTCCTGTTCCTTTCCTTACATGCACAACGATAATGTTGGTTTCTACATTTTTTACATAAGAGTAAAAATTTTCACTATCCATAGCAGATATTCCTTCCTTAAAAACTCTGGCTTCATTATCAACATACCACCCTATCCCCCAACCATCAGGATTATACTTTCCTAAACTTCTAAACGATAATATCGATATTAAACCCCTATTAAGCATACAATGCCTCTACATGCTCATAAATTTCATTTGCAATACTGTCAATCTTTTCGTATTCAACTTTTTCATTCACAACATTAATCAATATTTCCTTTATAGCCATCTTAATTCTTGCCCTTAAAGTATCTTTCTTGTTCCAATCAACAACTTTTATAAAGTTCCCTATCCTTTTTATAACCTCTTTTGCAACATACTTTATCTCATCCTCATTTTCAAAAATATTCTCTTTCAACAACATATCGTAAAAAGCAATTTCTTCTTCAGTTAAATCTAATTTCTTTCCTTCCTCTATCTTTTTCTTTACTTCTTTTGCAATTTCTATTAATTCGTTAATCACATCTACTGTCTCAATTAGTTTTATATTGTAGTTTTCAATTAACTTTTTTAACATTTCATAGAGAGATTTGTATCTAAAAGGATTTTTCTTCATTCTTACTTTTATTTCATCATTCAAAAGCTTAATAAGTAAATCAATTGCATAATTTTTTTGTTGCATATCTTTAAACTGAGAAA
>CAZFSG010000037.1:7048-12814 GCA_964521665.1 uncultured Elusimicrobia bacterium | reverse complement strand
TTTCTGCAATAATAATACGTTGTGAAACATATTCTTTTGTTTGTTTAATCCGGAAAACTATAATTACGGCTAATACAATTGATATTATTAAAACTGTTCCTATTCCTATAATCCAGTTTTTATATCTTTCATAAAATTTTTTTAATAATTGTAAAAAAATTTCACCTGATAATTTTTGTTTCATAACTTTTTACTCCATAAAAATATTTTTTACTAACGAGATAGAATTATAAAATTTTATCAATTTCTTTTACTGATTTCACAAAATTTATTTCAACAATTTTGTTATTTAACAATTTTTCGTCAATATTTTTTTTATTCTCGTATGGTAAAAAAATTTTTTTATATCCAAGTTTTACAATTTCGTTAATTCGTTCGTTTATGAAACTTATAGGACGAAGTTCTCCTGTAAGTCCCACCTCGCCAATATATACTGATTTACTATCCACAATAACATTTTTATGTGATGAATAAATTGCAATGATAATCGGCAAATCAATACAGGTTTCTTTTGTTTTTACTCCTGATACAATATTTAAGTAAACATCTTCATATATCAAACTTATTCCTGTATATTTTTCCAAAACAGAAATCAACAACATTGCACGGTTATAATCTATCCCTGTAACAACACGTCTTGGTTGTGGAAAATAAGATTTTGTCAACAATGCTTGTACTTGAGTAAGAATAGGTTTTGTTCCTTCAATAATACAAGTTGTTACAGTCCCAACTAAATTCTCACCATGATGAACAAAAAAGTCAGAGATATTTGGTATTTCCTTAAGACCGGTTTGTGTCATCTCAAAAACACCTAATTCTGCAGTAGAACCGAACCTGTTTTTATACACCCTAAGTATTTTAAAATTTTGTGTTGTTTCTGTTTCAAAATATAACACAGTATCCACCATATGTTCTAAAAGTTTAGGTCCTGCAATATCACCTTCTTTAGTTATATGTCCTAATACAAAAACTGTAATATTTTTTGTTTTTGCTAATTTTACAATCTCAGCAGCAATTCCTCTTATTTGAGAAATACTACCTTGTGTTGCAGGTATAAAATCTGAGTATATTGTTTGAATAGAATCAATAATTAATACATCTGGTGATACTTCTTCAACAACTTTTACTATATTCTCAAAATTTGGTTCTGCTAATATGTATATATATTCATTATTTATTTGTAATCTTTGAGCTCTGAGTTTTATCTGTTGTAATGATTCTTCTGCTGACACATATAACACTTTATAATTTTGTCCATCAATATTTTTCTGAGAAGAGATTTTTTGTGCAACTTGTAACATTAAAGTTGATTTTCCAACACCAGGTTCTCCACCAACTAAAACTACTGAACCAACTACTATACCACCACCTAAAAGACGATCAAATTCTGAAATACCTGTAACAATACGATTTTCTTTATCTTCAGACAATATAGAAGACAATCTTACTGCTTCAGAGCACCCCGTAGTAGTAGGTTTTAAAGTTTGTTCAGACTCAAATTCAACAAAACTGTTCCAACTGTTACATTCAGGACATTTCCCTAACCATTTAACACTTTCATAACCACATTCTTTACATACAAACATAATTTTTGCTTTTTCTTTTTTCATAATTTTAAAAGTTCAATAAAAGTTTCTTTAGGTACATCTACACAACCAATTTGTTTCATTCTTTTTTTTCCTTCTTTTTGTTTTTCTAAAAGTTTACGTTTCCGAGTTACATCACCACCATAACATTTTGCTAAAACGTCTTTTTTTAATGCTGGAATATCTTCCCGAGCAATAATTCTTCCTTGTGCTTTTACCTGCAAAGGGATTGTGAACAAATGTCGTGGTATTGTTTGTTTAAGTTTTTGTAAAATTTTTACTGCGATTTGGTACGCTTTGTCTCTATGAGTTATATAACAAAAAGTATCTACAACTTCGTTGTTTACCAAAACTTCTAATTTTACAAGGTCTGCTTTTTTATATCCAATTTGTTCATAATCAAACGATGCATATCCTTTTGAAACAGATTTTATTGCATCAAAAAAATTGACAATAATTTCTGCTAATGGTATTTCAAAGATAACGATTACACGATGTTCATCAACAAATTCTTGAGATATAACTTCAGCACGAAATGTCTTACATGTTTCAATAACATTGTTCAAAAATTCCAAGGGTGTAACAACAGTAGTTTTTGTAATAGGTTCATATACTTCTAAAACTTCGCTATAATCTGGGAAATCCGTTGGTGTAGAAACAATAACTTCTTTTTTATTTTTAGTGATAACTTTATATTCAACATTGGGTTGTGTAACTATTATATCCAAATTGTATTCTCGTTCAATTCGTTCTTTAACAATCTCTAAATGTAGAGAACCTAAGAAACCACAATGAAATCCCCCGCCTAAAATTTTAGATGAGATAGGTTTAAACGAGAAGGAATAATCTGTCAAATGAAGTTTATACAATGCAGATTTCAATGTTTCATAATCTTTTGGGCTTAAAGGATATATACTTGCAAACACATATGGTTTGACATCTTTAATTTTTGAAACTGGTATATTTATTTTTTGTGTAGAAGGTTCTACGATTAAATCTCCAATTTTTATTGTATGAATATCTTTGATACCAGCGACAATGTATCCTATTTCGCCTGCTACAAGTTTTTCTGATGGTTCAAGCTCAAATTTTATATATCCTACAGATTCAGTTTTGTAAACTTTTCCACTGACATCAGATAAAAATTTAAATTCTGTCCCCTTTCTAATTTCTCCATTCAAAACTTTAATATACATAATCACATATTTAAACGGGTCATAAAATGCGTCAAATACAAGACAAACTGTAGCTTCAACATTAGTAAAAACTTTTGGTGGCGGAATAAGTTCGATAATTTTTTCAATTACTTTTTGGACACCTTGTCCTGTTTTTGCACTTACATATATTGGTGGAACATTTATATTTAAAAATTGCTTAATTTGTTTTTCAGTAGTTTCTATATCAGCGTTAGGCAGGTCTATTTTGTTAATAACAGGTATTAGAACAAGTCCTTCTTTTTTTGCCAAAAAAGTGTTTGCTAAAGTTTGTGCTTCTACACCTTGTGTTGCATCAACAACTAATAACGCACCTTCAGTTACAGTTATAACTCTTAAAACTTCGTAAGTAAAATCCACATGGCCTGGTGTATCAACAAGGTTCAAAACATAATTTTGGTTGTTATAAAAATACTCCATTCTTATTGTTTTGGATTTAATTGTGATACCACGCTCACGTTCTAACTCCATTCTATCAAGGACTTGCTCTTGCATTAATCGTTGAGGTATTGCATTAGTAAGCTCAAGTAGTCTATCAGCAAGAGTTGATTTCCCATGGTCAATATGGGCGATTATACAAAAGTTACGAATGTTATCTATATAACTCATGTTATTTTTTGTTATTGAGAAGTTTGCAAAAATTTTATTTTTCTTGTTTCAAAATCTCAAGAATTGCATCACTGCTTTCACACCTAAGAATTTCTTCAACTAACTCTTTTGCTTCATAATAATTGGTTTCACAAATAATTTTTTTAATTTTTAACACTACGGCTGGAGGGACACTTAATTGATCAATACCTAATCCTATTAAAATTTTAGTAAACATTGTATCTGCAGCCATCTCACCACAAATTGACACAATTTTATTTTTTTTATGTGCTACATCTACAACATGTTTAATCAGATTTAAAACTGAAGGATGTAACGGATCGAATAAATCAGCAACATTTTCGTTAAACCTGTCCACGGCAAGAGTGTATTGAATTAAGTCGTTTGTGCCAAGTGAAATGAAATCAACTTTTTTTACAATAACATCGCAAGTAAGTGCAGCAGATGGTGTTTCAATCATTACACCAATAGGTATGTTGTTATCAAAATTAACTTTTTTTTCTTTTAATTCGTGTTTAGCTTCTTGAATAATTTTTTTAATCTCGTCAATTTCTTCAACTTTTGTAATCATTGGAAACATTATTTTAACATTACCTTTGGATGATGCACGAAGTATTGCTTTTATCTGTGTTTTAAATATTTCAGGATATTTCAATGCTAACCTAACCCCTCTTAAACCTAATGTTGGTACTTTTTCTTTTACTACACCTTCTAATCCTAATTGAGAAAGTTTATCAGCACCTATATCAAAAGTTCTAATAACTACTGGATGTGGATAAACCTTTTGTGCAACAAAATTGTAATCTTCATAAAGTTCATCTTCTGTAGGTAAACTGTCACGGTCAGTATATTGATATTCAGTTCTAAACAATCCAATGCCTTCAGCAGAAGATTCAATAACTTTATCTACTTCTTTTGGCAAATCTATATTGCATAACAAATCTATTTTATGATGATCCTGTGTTTCAGTTTTTAATTTTTTAAGCTTTATTAACTCTTCTTTTTCTTTAATTAATTTTTCGTATAGTTTTTTATATTCTTGCAATGTTTCTTGGGTGGGGTGTAAAATAACAATCCCTTGTAACCCATCTAAAATAATATCATCTTCATCTTCAATCTCTTCATTAGTAATATCTTTTAATCCCACAACAGATGTAATTCCTAACCCTTGTGCTGCTAATGCGACATGAGAAGTTTTTGTCCCCATCTCTAAAATAAATCCAGCACAGTTTCGTTCTTTAAGGATGAGTACATCGTGCGGGTCCAGTGTTGCAGCAACAACAATATGGTATGGCATAATTTTTTCCATACTTTTTCTTTTTTTCTCAAGCAAGTTTCTCAATAATTTTTTCCCCACGTCTTTCATATCAATCATACGTCCACGGAAATAATCATCACCCGAACGTTCAAACATTTGTATAACTTTATTCAATGCACTACTAACAGAAAATTCAGCGGTACATTGCTCTTCTTCTATCATTCGTATAACATCATGTGTAAATAATCTATCATCAAGAATTTTTATGTATGCATCTACAAGATCAACATGACTTTTACCTAAAGATTTAAGTATACGTTCTTTTGTTGAAAAAAGTTCGTTTTTTGTTTTTTCCAAAGACCGTTTATATCGTTCAATTTCTTTTTTAATATTCTCTTTTGGAATTTTGTGCACAGGGATAACCAAATCACCTTCTCGTTCTAAAATAAAAACCTTACCTATTGCAATACCACTTGATACAACTATTCCTTTTAATCTTTTTTCTTTTTTCATTTCTGTTGATTATCTAGCGGGGTATCATAAAAATTGTGTTCTATCAAATCTCTAATTACTTTAATAACTTCTTGTTCATCTTCACCATCAACAATAACTTTTATTTTATCATTTTGTGAAACACACAAACATAACAAATCAAGTATACTTTTCCCATCAGCTATTTCGTCATCTTTCATAACTTTTACAATTGACTTAAACCTAGAAATACGATTTACAAGTTCGTTTGCAGATTTAAAATGTAATCCCAACTTATTTTTGACCACAAATTCTTCCTCTATCATCTTTTTAAAACTATAAATAATAATGTATTAAAACATAAAAGTATTAAAAATATAAAAATTTCTCCAATTTTTTTGTGTAACAACAATGCTGCAAATATATTTAACCAAAATAAAGATAGCAAAAACATATCGTCTAATAACGACGCTGAATAAATAACTGATATAAGTAACAAAACAATAATTCCAATTGTTCTTATAACTTCCACTAATTTTTGTATACCAAACTTAGCTATTTTTTCTACTATTTCTTTACTATATTTATATCCTAAATATGGACCAAAGATTCTTATCGGGAGATGACC
>CAZFSG010000037.1:0-6948 GCA_964521665.1 uncultured Elusimicrobia bacterium | reverse complement strand
AATTTCTGAACATTATTATGATAAATTTTTTTTAACCATGGAATGATACTAAAAACAAATCCTACATTTTGCATACGCTCATAATTCCATACGCTTTGTAAAAACAATGAACGTAAAAAAATACTAAAAATAGGTATTTTCATAGTTAAACTTTATTTTTCAGCAAAATATGCTAACCCTATTCCTATACCTATTGCAGGCAAAACATACGCTAACTCAAAACTAACCATTTGTCTTAAATCAAATTTGGTAATAAATTGTATAACAAAACTTAATATTGGAAAAACTAATAAATAAAACAACACTGTTCTAAAATATGTAGATAAAATTCCGTAAACAATTAAAAGATTTATCCTACTAATCACAACATCATCTTTTGCATTATCTACCCAATTTATAACCATTGAATTTAAAGATCTTGCTAACAAATCTATTTGTTTATATATTATTCCCATTATTACTCCCATAAATAAAGATAAAAAAATACAACCATTACATAGTTTATAACTAACAACACTACATATTGTTGAAGCAGTGACATCTGGTGGAACTTTGATACCGACCGGTATCAAAGATAAACAAATTATTTCAAAGATACACCCTATCAAAACACCGTATTGTGGGATACCGATCAAAAGTCCAACAATCCAACCAACAACAATTGGTCTATGAAACATAAACTGACCAACTACTAATGTATCTAAATGAAAAACACTCATAATTAACGATATTATTAAATATTGTAATTCAGTAATCATTTAATTTTAAGAACTATTTTTGTTATATATATTTGCTGTTTTTGTAAAACAAACTTAGAATTTATTCCCACACAAAGACCTTGATATGTACGTTCAAACCCTGCCTCAGATAATGATATTGTTTCAATAGGGAAAATCCAGAATAGTTTTTTTTGGTCTGTTTCAATCTCAACTTCAAACTTTTTATTTTCATCAATTATTTTATAAAGATTTGTTTCAACTTCTTGAAAAACATTTTGTTGCGAACAAAATACTAACATATTAATTTCGGATAAAAACCATAATTCTAATTTTTCTTCAGATAAATTTTTAATTTGATACTCACAATTTATAGAGTTTTGATTATCATCTATACTAAATTTTTTTGTTATCTTTACAGGAAAATTGTTCTCGCCCACCCATACAGAACCTGTCCTTGACAAAACTACCTCAAAGGTTTTTTTATTAACTTTTTCAATTTGATATTTTTCTATAGTAAAATTACCTTGTTCACCATACTGACATTTATAAAAATTTTCAAATGTTGTGTCTGGATGTAAAAAATGGTCTAAAAAACTATATCTTTGATACCAATCATAATAAAGTTTTTTACTTAATCCATCTTCTTTAACCATAACGAGATCATGTATAGTTTTGACCTGTTGCGAATTTATTTTTGTATTGTTATTTTCAAACTCAAGCAACCTTTTATGATATGCTTCTTTTTTACGTGATAAAACATTTAATAAATTTTTGTCATATTCTTTCAAATCAAGTTCGTATATACTCCCACCATACGAAGGTTTTATATATAAAGAAAATTTTTTAGATGAAACTAAAATTTCATCTTCAGCATCTTTATCAAAATCATCAATATAAACTTTGTTTCCAATGATTTGTTTTTCAACATTTATTAAATTTTGATATATAGCTTCTCTTAGATGAGGTAGATACAATCCGCCAAATACACCATGCCAATATGCACAATTACATTGTGATTTATAAAATGTTTTTTTTAATTCTTTATTTTTACTTTTTTTAACACGTTGTGATAAAAACAACATTTTTTTATGCATATTATTTGATTCAGGATATTTTGAAAGAAAGTTTTTCCAATATCCCCCACGGAGAAATTGTTGTATAATATTGTTCTGTGGAATATTATCCATATTTTTTATAATCTGTTCAAACAACTCCTGAGTAGAAGGAGGAAGGCACCATTCACCCATTTCAAAATATGAAGCAGTAGGTAAATATACTCTTTGTTTTGGTGGTTTAAGTTGAATAAATTCTGAAAAAGTAATTGTTTGTAACCATTGCTCATTTTGTAATACTTGTTCAACAAAATTTTTTAACCACCCATCTTTATATACATGTTCGTATGTTTTAGGCCATATACCAAACTTCTCTCCATCATCACCCATTGTTAATCCTACAGGTTCATTTTGTTTGACAAATTTTGAAAATAATTCTATATTTTCTTCTACAGGTTTAAATGGCATATAATATCGTAATGTTTGTGATATTGGAAAAACAAACAAAATCTGTCCTTCTTCTTCTGTAATATAATAATCGGTAAGTTCTGGCTGTTCTGTTCTATTAATTCCTGCAGAATAAAAAACATAATCGTCAACAAGAGTATATTTAATTTGTGCAGATACAATATCTTTAACTACACTTTGTTCCCATACACGTTCTGTAAGCCACAACCCTTGTGGTTGTACACCAAAAGTAGAATATAAAAATTCGTTCATCATTTTTACTTGTCCAACACGATCTTCTTGTGGTATAGATGATAAAATAGGTTCATAATATCCGCCACTGAGAAGTTCAACTTGACCTCTTTTTACCATTTCTTTAACAATCTCAATATATTCATAATGTTTTTCTAAAAAATAATCCCACAAGATCCCTGAACAATGTAAAGCAAATTTAAATTGTGGATATTTATACATCAGTTCTATAAAAGGTTTGTATGCTTTTTGATACGCTTCTTCTATTACATTTTCAAAATTTCCTACTGGCTGATGATTATGAATACATAACAAAAAATATACTTTATTCATTTTCATCTTCCTGCAATAACTTTTTCAAATTCATGAATTTTATTATTTAACAAAATTTTTTCGTCATTAGGTAAGACATAATATTCAAGAATGATACCAAAGCTGTCTAATTTTTTTATAATTTCTAAATCTTCTTTATTTAAAAACAATGCTTTATATATTTGTTTCCTTCCTGTAATATATCTTATTCCACCAATATTGACATTTGGCAATTTATAGTCAGGAAGTTTTTGTCGAATTTTAACAACAAAATCGTATAAGTTCTGTAAAGATGCAATCAGTATTAATGCTGAACATTTTTCATATTCACCTTTAATAACCTCTTCTGCTGTTTGATCAATAGATAAACACTTAAGTTTTACAGAAGATGGAACAGATATTTCAAACAATGTTTTACTAACATCATCACAATAAATCTCATCTGAACAAACAACAATAGTATCTATTGATAAAGGTTTAATCCATCCTTCAACAACTTGTCCATGAACTAATCTATCATCTATTCTTATTATATAACCCATACTTTATTTATTAAAGAACTTGTTTTTGAATAAATCTTTAACGTTTTCTATACATCTTTTACCTTCGTTAATAATTTTTTCTATATATTCATTAATACTTATATCTTTATTTAATTCTCTCAAATTTACTGCTGTTATCAACATATAAATATTAACACCGCTTATAATGTAAACATTTTGTTGTTTATTCGCTACCATAAGTGAAGCATTACAAGGTGTTCCACCAAGCATATCTGTAAAAATGACAACATATTGTGATGACAAATTTTTAATTTCTTGTTCTATCTCTTCAGCTAATTTTTCTAAAGTAAAATCAGTTGTAACAGAAATACTTACAACTTTTTCTTTTTTACCAACAATTGAAAACAAAGTTTGTTTTAAAGATTGAGCAAGTTGTCCATGGGTGATAATAATTATACCTATATCCATCATTGTTTGTTTATTTTTCTTTAAATAATATTTTTATAACAGTAGCAGCTAATTTATCAGAATCGTGCCGTGCAAATTTAGTATATGGTTCTGATTCATAACTTAACAATTTTTCTTTGATAACTTTTTTATTTACAAGTTGCTGTAATTGTTTCATATCTTCTATTTTTACTGGATAAGAATTTTGTTTTTTATATTTTTCATACAACTTTTTCGGCAATGTTGAAGTGTTTACAATCACGTAATCAAATTTGAATTTATTTTTAGTGTGTTCATAAATTGTTTTTATATGTTTTTCTACTGAAAATCCATCGGTCTCGCCTGGCTGTGTCATAATGTTACACACATAAACTTTTTCTGAGGAAGATTTTGAGATAGTATCAAGTACTTCTTTTATTATTAAGTTAGGTAATATAGATGTAAACAATGAACCAGGTCCTATCACAATAAGATCTGCTTGTTTAATTTCAGTAACAACTTCTTTATAATGTTTAATTTTTTTGGGATTAAACAACAATTTTTTTATAGGCTTTTTTGAGGAAGAAATATCTGTTTCTCCATATTTAATAGTTCCATCTTCTAATACAGCAACAAGTTGAGCTGGTTGTAATGTAATTGGCAAAACTTTTCCTTTTATAGAAATAATTTCTGAAATTTTACTTATTGCTTTGTCAAACCCACCATAGAGATCTGTCAATGCAACCATTAACAAATTACCTAAAGAATGGCCTCCTACTTGTGGAGGTTGTGTTTTTATTGGGAACCTATAATTAAAAATTTTTGTTAACACATCTTCTTTTTCTGCCAATGCTAATATACAATTACGAATATCACCTGGAGGTAATGTACCAAATTCCTCTTTCAACCTTCCAGAACTGCCACCATCGTCCATCATAGCAACAACTGATGATATCTGTATATTTTCATATTTTTTTAACCCACGAAGCAATGTTGAAAGTCCAGTTCCACCACCTATACAAACAATTTTTCTCATATATCTCTGTGTAATAAACTTAAAGTGTAATTTTTAATACTTTTTTTAAGTTTTTTCAAATACTTATAAATTTCTTCTGCGATAACAACAGACCTATGTCTTCCACCAGTACAACCAAAGCATATTGTAAAGTAATTTTTCCCTTCTTCTATAATTTTCGGTATTAAAAATTGTAATAATTGTTTTATATATGATAAAAACTGTACAGTGACTGGTGAAGTTAACACATATGACTTAACCATTTTGTTTCTCCCAGTAAGCATCTTAAGTTTTGCAACATAATTTGGATTAGGTAAAAACCGTGTGTCAAAAACAATGTCAGCATTTAACGGTAAGCCTAACCTGTATGAAAAAGAAACAATATTGATTCTTAATCTTCCTTTATATTTTTTTTGTTCAACTAAAGCTAGGATTTTTTGTTTTAACTCAGCAATTGTAAGTTTTGATGTATCAATTACAAAATCTGACCTTTTTTTAATCTCGGACAACAATCTTTGTTCTTTTTTAATAGATGAAACAAGTTCTCCACCTAAAGGATGTTTCCTTCGTGTTTCTGAAAAACGATTAACTAATACTCTTTCGTCAGCTTCAAGGAATAATTTTATAGGTTTAATACTCTTTATTTTTTCTAAAGTTTGAGTATAAACTTTTACAAGTTCATGGATATGTTCCACAGATCTCACATCCATACTTATAGCAAACTTATTTTTATGTGTTGTTTTTACAAGTTGAACAAACTTATCAAACAATTTTACTGGCAAGTTATCTACACAAAAATAATCATTATCTTCAAGAATATTAATAACTTGACTTTTCCCAGCGCCTGATAATCCAGACACAATGACTAACTTTTTCACTTCAATAACTATCCTCTTGTTTAAGAATTTTTACAACTTCTTCTACTGACGAGACATTTTTTAACGCTTCTCTTAAAAATCTATCTTTAAACATTCGTGCTACACGAGAAATAGCACGTAAATAATCGCTTGTTGCCTCTAACGGAGATAAAATTAAAAATACAAAATGTACTGGTTCACCATCCAAAGTTTCAAACTCAACACCTTCAGGTGAAATACCTAACGCACCTATAAGTTTGTCAACAGCAGCAGTTCTTCCGTGTGGAATAGCGATACCTAAGCCTACACCTGTAGAACCAAGTTTTTCACGTTCCATCACACATTTGAACACTTCCTCTTTATCTTTCTCTTTTATTTTACGATTTTGTACAAGTACATCTATTAACTCTTTAATAATTTCTTTTTTCTCTTTACCTTTCAAAGGAAAAACTATACATTTAGGATCAAGTATATTCATTATCTTCATTTTTATTTACTCCTTTCTTAAAAAATTTATTTTTCTGAAGATACCTCGATATCTAAAATTTCTATATCACCATCTTTTTTTCTTGCAACAGAAATCTTGTTTGTATTAGTATTAAAAAATATCTTTGGTTCAACATTTTCATCTTTTTTACTCAACAGTTCTTTTATCACATCTTGTTCAGATAATTTTTGGACAAGGAGTTTATCTTTTATATACACTTGTGGTGTATTTAAAAAATTTTTTAATATTTCTTTATTATGTTTTTTCAAACTTACTTTCTTTTCTTTATATTTAACCATTATATCTTTTAGTTTATCAATAACAACATCTATCCCTGAATGTAAACTTTTGTCTTTTGCTGATATTTTTATAATTTTTTTGTTATAAGTATGAAGTAACACATTAATTAAATAAACAAATCTTTCTTTTCCAATTGTTATTTCTAAAGATGAAATTTTTTGTTTATACCGTGAAAGTTTGTCAAGTTTTTCATTTATATAAGTTTTAACTTCTGAAGATATGTCAATATTACGACCTATAATTTTTATATTTTCCTGTAAAACCATTTTATTTTATCCTCCATTATAAAAAGTAAAATAATAAAGTAAAGGCTGAAGTCTGCATCTACCAATTATACTATTGTATTCACTGATTCTATATCAGCGCTATCTTACACCAACATAAAATTGGTAAATATAAATTTTTATTTTTTTATTTTTTATTTTTTGGATTGCAATAACCATGTTATTGCAATTACCATATAGTATTCGCTGATTTTACATCAGTGTCTTACCACCGCTAATTAAAATTAGCGGATACAAAATTTTAATCTCTTACGCTTTCACATTCAGGACAAACAATCTTTTTAGCAAACCAAG
>CAZFSG010000036.1:0-13065 GCA_964521665.1 uncultured Elusimicrobia bacterium | reverse complement strand
GGGATAAGGTATGGTTACTGTAGATACATCAGAATTTAGATATGGTTTATGTATAAAAGTTGATGATGAAATATATACAATTATATGGTATCAACATCATAAACCAGGTAAAGGTGGTGCTGTAATGAGAACAAAGTTAAGAAATGTTCGAACCGGAAGTATCATTGAGCGAACATTTAAATCTGGTGAAAAGTTTGAAACTGTTGATCTTGTTAGAAAAAAGAAACAGTATATGTATCAAGCTGGAGATAATTTAGTTTTTATGGATATGGAAACATTTGAAGAAATAAGTATTCCTAAACAACAGATTGGTGAAGCAGCAAAGTTTTTAAAAGAAGGAGTTGAAGTAGAAGGGTTGTATCTAAACGAAGAATTTTTAGGTATCGAACTTCCTATTACTGTTGAACTTAAAGTTGTTCATACTGTACCAGGGATAAGAGGAGATAGTGTAAGCAATGTAATGAAACCAGCAACTTTGGAAACAGGAGTTGAAGTTTTAGTTCCGTTGTTTGTAGAAATAGGTGATGTGGTAAAGATAGATACAAGAACAGGAGAATATGTTGAACGAGTTGAATCAAAGAAATAAAATTGTTTATTTTGTAACCTCGCTTGATTATGGTGGAACACAGAAAAATCTTTATTATATTGTTAAAGAACTAAAAAATTATAAATGGGATATAATTGTAATATCTTTGAAAAAAGGTGGTAGGTATAGAGATAAAATAATAAGTTTAGGAATAAAAGTATACGATTTAGGCTTACCAGAAAATTTTTCTTTTTTATCTTTATTTTTCCTCATTTATAGTTTTACAAAATTTATTTTTCTTTGTGTTAAACATCAAATAAAAATTGTTCATAGTTTTTTATTTCAAGCAAATTTTTTAGCACGGTTTGTAAAAATTTTTTTACCAAAAACAAAAGTTTTTTGTTCAGAACGTGTTGCTGAAAAACAAAAATTGTGGCAGTTAAAATTGTTAAGATTTACAAAATTTTTAGTTGACAAAATTTTTGTTAACTCAACTGAATTAAAAGAATTTGTGTTGAACACACAAAAAATACATAATGATAAAGTTGTGATTGTGCCAAATATTGTTGAGCCAAATGAAATAAATATAAAATTTAGTGACAGTGAAATTAGAGACGAGTTAGGAATTAGTAAAAAAGATTTTTTTGTACTCTCGGTTGGAAGATTACATAAACAAAAAGGGTTTGACCTTTTGATAGAGATTGTAAAAAATTTTAATGAAAAAGTTAAAAGTTTAAGTTGTGAAAGAAAATATGTCTTTGTAATAATTGGCGATGGAAAAGAATATTCCAATTTGTTAAATTATGCAAAAAAATTAAATGTTAAAGAATATATTAAATTTTTAGGATATAAAGAAAATGTTTATGATTATATTAATGCATGTGATTTGTTTTTATTAACTTCTTATTGGGAAGGTTCACCTAATGTTATATTAGAATCAATAGTTCTTAAAAAACCTATAATATCAACAAAAGTTGAAGGAGTATCTGAAATTTTAGATATAAACTTTGTCATTTCTTTACAACAAACAAGAGAAAAAATTGTTGAAGAGTTTGTTAACAAAATTTTTGAAGTGTATTCATCTGAAGAGAATTTTGATTACAAAAAATGTTTGTCAGAAAAATTTTGTATTGAAAATTATTTGTCCAAAAATGTTGTAAAAAAATATTTGTTAAATTATGTTGACAACATAATTTAGATTTTATAAAATCAAACCTAATTTTTGTTAATTTTATATTTAAAAAAAAATTTGTAGTGTAATGTTGTCTAATTAGATATGACAAAAACTTCAATGTTAATAGCAGACTTTTTATCTGCTTAAATATACAATAGTGTGGTTCTGTTAACTAAAAATTGATGTTCTTTGAGAAACAAAAAATATAATTTTGTAATCGCAGACTTCAGAGTTCGCATTATTATTTTACGCAACCTAAAGGTGTGGCTACCATATTAAAAACTGAATTATTCAAATAGGTAGCCGCAGGCTTTAACTTGTGTAATTTTGTTAACTAAAGATTAATGTATTGGTTAATTTTAATTAGCGCTTGTTTAATACGCTGATATAAAATCAGCGGATACAATATGGTGAGTATTTTTATTTATTTTGTAGTGGCAAACCTTGGTTTGCTAAAATATTTTTTGTCCTGAGTGTGATGGTATAGGTGAATTACAAAAGAAATGCAACAATACGGTTGTTGCATTCCAAAATTTTTTTAGTTATTTTGGAGTGCAATAACCGTGTTATTGCTAAAAATTTGCAGTTCAAAATGTAAGTTTAATTTTTGGTAGTCGTAGAGTTTAAGCCTGCATAATAAATGCAATAATATGGTTATTGCAGTCCAAAAAAATTTGTAGTCACAGGCTTTAGCCTGTGTAATTAATTTCACCAAAAAGAGCCATAAAATAGTTACCAAAACTAATACCGTAGGGAGGGAAACAAAAATGAAAGTAAAAATAGATAAAGATTTATGTACAGCGTGTGGTTTATGTGCAGATACTTGTCCTGAAGTGTTTGAAATGGGAGAGGATTCTGCAGTAGTAAAAACAGAAGATGTTGCTGCTGAATATGAAGAACAAGTTAAAGAAGCAGCAAAAAATTGTCCTACTGAAGCAATAAAAATTGAATAAGATTTTTGTTTCTTTGCGGAGGGTAAAATATTTATGAAAGAAATAATCATATTTGCACGTGCAGGCCAAGGTGCAATTACTACAGCACAAGTTTTAGGTTCAGCTATTGTTAAATCAGGATTGTATGCATATGCGTTTCCACATTTTGGTGCTGCACGTATGGGTGCGCCAATGAACGCATTTTTAAGATATGATGATAAACCTATAAGGATAAGAACAAGAATAAAATCAGCAGATTTTTCTATTGTTGTAGATGGTACATTGTTTGAGAGTCAAAATGTTGAAAATTTAACTAAACCAGAGGGAATTATATTAGTTAACTCTGAAAAAGAGATTGTGTCAAAGAATGGTAAAAAAATTGTTTGTGTTCCAGCAAACGAACTTTCTTTAAAATCTATTGGTAAAATTTTTGCAAATACTGTTCTGTTAGGTAGTTTTTGTGCTTTGACAAATATTGTAGATATTAATATATTGTATGATGCAATAAAAGAACGTTTTAAAGCAGATGCATTAAATTTAAATTTGCAGCTTGCACAGATTGGTTACGAATGGATTTCTAAGAATGTACTACAAAAGTAATTATTTTAGAATAAAAAAAGGAGAAAAATATGTTTGCAAAAATTATATTACCACCAGCAACCGGATTAAATAACAAAACTGGTTCCTGGAGAACAAAAAAAAGACCTAAATTTCTACATAAAAATTGTACTGGATGTAGACAGTGTTATCTTTTATGTCCTGAAGGATGTATTAGCGGAAGTAAAAAAGAATACAATGTTGATCTTGATTATTGTAAAGGCTGTGGTATTTGTGTAAGCGTATGTCCTGTTAACGATATTATAATGGAAGAAGAATAAACTTTTATTTAAGGAGAAAATTATGAAAGAATTTTTAGAAGGAGCGGTAGCTATTGCAAGAACAGTAGCTAATTGTAAACCAGCAGTAATCTCAGCATATCCAATAACTCCTCAAACACATATTGTAGAAGAACTCGCTTCGTTAATTGCTAATGGTAAACTTAAGGCAGAATTTATCAATGTTGAGTCAGAACATTCAGCTGCAAGTTGTGTATTAGGTGCGTCAGCTACTGGAGTAAGAGTTTATTCTTCGACCTCATCTCAAGGTCTTCTTCTTATGGCAGAGGTATTATTTAACGCAGCTGGGATGAGATTACCTATTGTAATGTGTTGTGTTAACAGAGCAGTTTCTGCACCTATAAATATATGGAATGACCAACAAGATATTATGACAGTAAGAGATGCTGGGTTAATTTTATTGTTTGCTGAAACAATTCAGGAAGCTTGTGATTTACACGTCCAAGCATTTAAAATTGCTGAAGATCAAAATATAATGTTGCCTTGTATAGTAAACATAGATGGTTATATATTAAGTCATGGATATGAACCTGTAGAAATTCCACAACAAGAATTAGTGGATAAATTCTTACCACCATATAATCCGTTATACAAACTTGATGTTAATAATCCTTTAACATTAGGTCCTTTAGTTGGTCCTGAATGGTATCTTGAAACAAGATACGCAATACAAGAAACTTTAAATAACGAAGTTAAGAAAAAAATTGTTGAAGTTGCAGATGAGTTCACAAAAATTTTTGGCAGAAAATCATATGGATTATATGAAGAATATAAAACAGAAGACGCTGAAACAATTTTTGTTACAATAGGTTCAATTGCTGGCGTAATTAAGGAAGTTGTTGATGAATTAAGACAACAAAATGAAAAAGTTGGGTTGTTAAGGATTATTTCTTATCGTCCTTTCCCGGATGAAATATCAAAAATTTTGTTAAAATCTAAAAGAGTTATTGTATTAGAAAAATGTATTTCTTTAGGTGCTAAA
Source organism: uncultured Elusimicrobia bacterium (assembly GCA_964521665.1). GTDB lineage: Bacteria > Elusimicrobiota > Endomicrobiia > DTEH01 > DTEH01 > JANXDG01. The sequence continues at coordinate 8,555 of CAZFSG010000036.1, read as the reverse complement.
GGTCCTGTGTTTACCGATGTGGTTTCCTCATTATACACTCAAGGAATTAATAATGGTAATAAATTACCTGTAGTGAACAACTATATATGTGGCCTTGGAGGAAGAGATGTTTCAAAAGAAGAAATTATTGAAGTATATAAAGATAAAGAAGTATTTAAATTTATTGGAGTTAAAAAAGAAAATTTAGGTAGCTACATTTAAAGTTGGATTTAAGGGAGGTAAGAAAAAAATATGGTGGATGAAAAAATTTTATTTACTGCAGGACATACCGCATGTGCGGGTTGTGGTCAAGCTTTAGCTGCAAGGTTAGTAATAGACGCAGCAGGAAAAAATACTATTGTTGTAAACAATACAGGTTGTCTTGAAGTCTTTTCTACGAGTTATCCTTATACTTCGTGGCGTGTTCCTTTTATTCATTCATTGTTTGAGAACGCAGGCGCTGTTGCAGCTGGTATAGAATCAGCACTAAATTATTTAGGTATAAAAGATAATATAAATGTTATAGCACAAGCAGGGGATGGAGGGTTTGCAGATATTGGTTTACAAGCATTTTCTGGTTTATGGGAACGAGGACACGATGTTCTAACAATTTGTTATGATAACGAAGCTTATATGAATACAGGGATTCAACGTAGTGGAACTACACCAACTGGCACAAACACTACAACAACGCCTGTAGGAAAAAATTCTGTTGGCAATCTTAGATGGAAAAAAAGTTTAATTGATATAGCGTTAGCACATAAATGTGTATATGTAGCAACAGCGTCTATCCATTTACCAATAGATTTACAGAACAAAGTTAAAAAAGCATTAAAAATGAAAGGTCCTAAGTTTATACATATATTAGCAATATGTCCGTTAGGTTGGGGTTCTGAACCACAAGATACTATAAAAATTGCAGAAGTTGCTGTTGAAACAGGATTCTGGCCTTTAGTAGAATATGAGAACGGTGTTCTTACAAAAGTTAGGAAATATAAAGAATTGTTACCAATAGAAGAATACTTTAAATTGCAAAAAAGATTCAGTCATTTATTAAAAGAAGAAAATAAACATATTGTAGAAATGTGGAAACAAAAAATTAAGGAAAATGTGGAGAAGTATAATCTGTTGGAAAGCTAAAAAATGAAATTTTTTGGTGGTGTCCATCCAAAAGAAAATAAAGTTACAAGACATTATAGAATTGATACAATTCCTTACCCTCAATTTGTCTATCTACATTTATCTCAACATACAGGTAAGCCATCTACCCCTATTGTAAAAATCGGTGATTATGTTTTAAGAGGACAAAAAATCGCTGATGCTGATGGTTGGATATCAACAACTTTACACTCACCTGTTTCAGGAAAAGTTGTTGATATAAAAAACGTACCGCATCCAACATTGAACAAACTTATGCCAGCAATTGTTATTGAATCTGATGGACATAAGAAATCTGTTGAATTTAATACAAAATACAAGGAGTATTATAGATACACGCCACAGGAACTTGTTGAGTATATAAAAGAATGTGGTATTGTAGGACTTGGTGGCGCTGCTTTCCCAACACATGTAAAACTTTCTCCACCAAAGGATAAAGTTATTGATTATGTTATAGCAAACGGTTGTGAATGTGAACCATACTTAACTTGTGATGATAGAATAATGCAGGAATATTCTTATGAAATTATTGAAGGACTAAAGATCGTGATGTATATATTGAACGCACTTAAAGGTATCGTTGTTGTAGAAGATAATAAACCGGAGGCATATGAAAAACTTAAAGAAAAAGTTGTAAAAACTCCTAATATTGAGTTAAAGGTTGTAAAAACAAAATATCCACAAGGCGCTGAAAAACAACTTATAAAAACTGTCTTAAACAGAGAGGTTCCTTCAGGTGGACTACCAATGGATGTAGGTGTAGTAGTACAAAATGTAGGCACACTTGTCGCTATATATAATGCTATAATAAAAGGTGTTCCATTAATAGAGAGAATAATTACAATTTCTGGTGATGTTGATAGAAAAGGAAATTTTTTAGTACCACTCGGAATAATGATTAAAGATATTATAAAAATTTTAAATATAGATGTAACAAATATCAATAAAATAATTTTTGGTGGACCAATGATGGGTCTCGCTCAAAATAGTTTAGAAGTTCCTGTTATAAAAGGTACTTCTGGAGTTTTATTATTCAGTAACAATTTAGTTCCTCATTCTTATATGCAATGTATAAGATGTGGTAAATGTGTAATGGTATGTCCAATGAAACTCATGCCAAATTTTTTAAGTTTGTATATAGAACATAAAAAATGGGATAAAGTTGAACTTTTCTCACCGTTTGATTGTATAGAATGTGGTTGTTGTTCATATGTATGTGTTGCAAAACGACCTATAGTTGCACAAATTAAATATGCAAAAAGTGTGTTGTTAAGTAAGAAATAAAAAAGAAGTAAGAAACTATGGAAGATAAAATTTTTATAATAACACCAGCACCACATGTTGTTAAATCTCATTCAGTAAAAACAATGATGTTTGATACTATTGTTGCATTGATACCTGCTGGGGTTGGTGCAATAGTTTTTTTTGGTTGGTATAGTGGTTTGCTAATTTTAACTTCAGTTTTGTTTGCAATTTTGTCAGAATTATTTGTTAATATTTTAAGAAAACAAAGACCAACAATCACAGATTTAAGTTGTATTGTTACAGGATTGTTATTTGCATATACATTACCACCGAGATTACCATTGTGGATTGCAATAATAGGTATATTTGTTGCAATAGTTTTTGGTAAACAAGTTTATGGTGGGTTAGGGTATAATCCATTTAATCCTGCACTCATAGGACGTGCTTTTGTTCATGTTGCATTTCCACAATATATGGGTAATTTTGCTATTGAAACAGTTTCTTCAGCAACACCTTTGACTATACTTAAACATTTTCCTGAACAAATTTCGTATATCCCACCAATTAAGAATTTAATAATTGGTAATTATTTAGGTAGTTTGGGAGAAACTTCAGTAATTTTACTTTTAGTAGGTTATTTTTATTTAGTTTTAAGAAAACACATCTATCCTTTACCAACAATTTTATATATTTTAACAATAGCAATAATAACATATTTTTTTGACAAAAATCATTTTTGGATATATATGTTTACAGGAGGGTTATTCTTAGGTGGAGTGTTTATGATAACAGATCCTGTTACTACTCCTGTATCCCTTAAAGGGAAAATAGTTTTTGCAATAGGTTGTGGAATACTTACTTCACTTATTCGTTATTGGGGTAGTTATCCTGAAGGTGTATGTTTTTCTATATTATTAATGAATATTATGACACCATTAATTGATCAGTATACTATTCGTAAAAAATTTGGTTATAAAAAATTATGAATAATATTTTGAAAATGGTTTTAGTTTTATTATTTGTGTGTTTATTTTCAGCAATGAGTTTATCTTTTTTGTATATCAAAACACAACCTAAAATTGAACAAAATAAAATTTTAAAAGAAGTTAAACTTAAAAAACAGATATTACCATTAGCAGAAAAGTTTGTTTCAAAACAGTTATCAAAGATGTCTGTAGAAAAATGTTATGATAAAAAAGACAATCTTGTTGGGTTTTTGTTAAAATCAAGTTGTTATGGTTACGCAGGTGAAATAGAATATATAGTCAGTGTATCCTCAACTTTACCTTTACAAATTGTTGGTATAAAAATTGTTTCACATAAAGAAACGCCTGGATTAGGTGCTAATGTTGCGAAAGAAAAATTTCTGTCACAATTTATTAATAAAACATCTTCTGAAATAGTTCTTAAAAAAGATGACCCTAATGGTAAAATAGATGCAATTACAGGTGCAACTATTACCTCTGCTGCAATAACACGTTCGTTAAAAACATTATTAGAAAACGAAGAATTGCAAAGTTTTGTAAAAGAAACAACAGAAACACAGGTTCTACAACCTAAAAAACCAGCTATATTTCAACAAAAAATATTTCAAAAAATTATTGTGTCCACTCCAACATATAATAATATACAACAACAGCAACAAGAATGAAAAAAATAATACAAGTATTTATTAACGGATTAATAAAAGAAAATCCTGTGTTGATAATGATGATAGGTCTATGTCCGTTTTTAGCATGTTCTACTTCTGCAAAGGATGCTGTTGGTATGGGTATTGCAGCAACTTTTGTGTTAACTTGTTCAAACATAATTATTTCTTTGATAAGAAAAATTGTGCCAAAAGAAATTAGAATACCTGTGTTTATTGTAATAATTGCAACATTTACAACTATAGTAGATTATCTTATTAAAGCATACTTTCCAGCATTGTCAGAAAGTTTGGGTGTATTTGTACCATTGATAGTGGTTAATTGTATAATTTTAGCGAGAGCAGAAGCGTTCGCATCAAAAAACAATGTGGTTTTATCTTTGATTGACGGGTTAGGAATGGGAGCTGGATTTTTTGCTGCAATAGTTATTTTAGGTATCATTAGAGAATTATTAGGTTCTGCAACATTGTTTAATTCTAAAGAATTATTTACAAACCCAGCTGTTATAATGATTTTACCACCAGGCGGATTTTTAGCTGCCGGTGTTGTGATAACAATAGTCAAATATATAGAAAACAAATTAACTGGAAAAAAACCTATAACTAATTTACCACAAGGATGTGAAGGATGTGCTTTAAAATCAAAATGTATGGAGTTAATAAATAAATGAAGGATCTACCATTGACGGCAATTTTTATATCATCAATTTTTGTGAACAATATCATACTAATGAGATTCATAGGTCTTTGTTCTTTTTTTGGTGTATCAAACAAATTGTCTTCAGCAGTAGGTATGTCAGTAGCAGTGTTTTTTGTTATGAACTTAGCAGCAGTTGTCTCATGGACATTTTATAATTTTGTTTTGGTTCCATTAAACTTAGAATTTCTTAAAATAATAGTTTTTATATTAGTTATAGCATCTTTAGTGCAACTTGTTGAATTGTTTATGAAAAAAAATATACCTGGTTTGTTTAAAGCATTAGGAATTTATTTACCATTGATAACAACAAATTGTGCAATACTTGCAGTAGCGTTTCTTGTAGTTGATTATAAATTTAATCTTTTACAAACATTAGTATTTTCTTCTGGAACAGCAATAGGTTATACTTTAGCAATTATACTTTTTTCATCTATAAGGGAACGGTTAGAACTTGCTCCGTTACCTAATGCTGTTAAAGGATATGGTATAGTTTTTATAACAGCAGCGTTAATGTCATTATCTTTTATGGGTTTAGTTGGCTTGTTTGGTTTTTAATACTATGAATAATGTAATTATTTACTATTCAATAGCAACATTGGGAACAACAGGTGTAATAATAGCATTTCTTTTAAGTTTTGCTGCAAAAAAATTTAAGGTTGAATCTGACCCAAGAAAAGATTTACTTGTTTCAATTTTGCCATCAGCAAACTGCGGTGCTTGTGGATACCCTGGGTGTGAGCAATATGCCGAAGCAATATTGAGTAGAGATGAAAGTATAACTTTGTGTAAACCAGGCGGTGCTGAAGTAAGTAAAAAAATTGCTCAAGTTTTAGGGAAAAGTATCGAAGTTTCTCACCATCGTATAGTAGCAGTTGTGTTGTGTTCAGGAGGCAACAGTGCAAAAGATGAGTTTGTTTATGAAGGTATAAAAAGATGTGATATAGCAAACAAATTTTATGAAGGACAAAAATTATGTAAATATGGTTGTTTAGGTTTTGGCGATTGTGTAGAAGTTTGTCCATTTGATGCTATATATATAAACAAATATGGTGTGGCAGAAGTTGACCCTATGAAATGCACAGGATGTGGTCTCTGTCTAAAAGCATGTCCAAAAAATATAATAAAACTTGTTCCTTGTAATTACCAAGTACACATTTTATGTAGTTCAAAAGATAAAGGTGTAAAGGTGAAACAAATATGTTCAGTAGGATGTATCGGTTGTGGAATATGTGTAAAATCTTGCCCTATTAAAGATATAGAATTAAAAGAAAATTTAGCTGTTATGAAATATGATAAATGTGATAATTGTGGTGTATGCATAGAAAAATGTCCTACAAAATGTATTATAGATGTTTCTAAAGTTATAGTATAAAAATTTTTTTCAAAGTATTGTAAAATAAAATTTAAAATAATATATTTTTTATCAAAAAATTTTAGGAAAGAAGGAGATGGTTATACCTATGGTAGCAATAAATTTAAAAACATTATTAGAGGCAGGTGTACATTTTGGCCATCGAACACGAAAATGGAATCCTAAAATGAAAAGATATATATTCGGTACAAGAAATAAAATACATATCTTAGATTTACAAAAAACTATTCGTGAACTACGACATGCATACAGTTTTGTTCGCGATTCTATTGCTGAAGGAAAAACAATACTTTTTGTTGGTACAAAACCACAAGCACAACAAACTGTTCAACAAGAAGCAGAACGTTGTGGTGCGTTTTATGTGAGTTATAAATGGTTACCTGGAACATTAACAAATTTTGAAACCGTAAGAAAATCTGTTAAAAAGTTAGAAGAACTTGAGAAGATGTATAACAGTGGAATATTTGATCAATTAAAGAAAAAAGAAGCAAAATTAAGAATAAAAAAGATGCAAAAGTTACAACAATTACTTAAAGGGATAAGAAATATGGAAAAATTGCCTGATATTGTATATATTGTGGACACTGTGTTTGAAAATATTGCATTAAAAGAAGCAAAAAGAATGAATATCCCAGTAGTTGCTATTTGTGATACAGATGCTGACCCTGACATAATTGATTATCCTATACCAGCAAATGATGATGCTATAAGATCTATAAAACTTATTACTTCTCTAATTGCAGATGCTGTTATAGAAGGTAAACAAAAAATTGTAACTCAGGAAGTTTCTACTACAGAAATTCCTGTCAACGAACCTGTATCACAAGAAGATTTGGAAAAAGAAATAGAATTGTAATGTCTTATTATAATTATAATCCTACTTAAAGAAAGGAAACTGAAATGAAAGATGCACAAATTAATGTTCCTGAACTAATTAAAAAACTGCGAAGTATGTCAGGTGCTGGATTCTTAGATTGTAAAAAAGCATTAGAAGAAACTAATTATGATATTGAAAAAGCAATGGTATTATTAAGAGAACGTGGTGTTGCTAAAGCGTTAACCAAAACATCTAATGTGACAAAAAACGGTCTTGTGGTCTCTTATATTCATCCAGGAGATAGAATAGGTGTGTTGTTAGAACTTAATTGTGAGACAGATTTTGTTGCACGAACTGAAGAATTCAAAAATTTAGCAAAAGAACTTGCAATGCAGATTGCTGCGTGTGCACCACGGTGGGTGTCAAAAGAAGATGTACCTAAGGAAGTTATTGAACAAGAAAAAGAAATTTATAGAAAACAACTTTTACAAGATGAAAAAAATAAAAATAAACCGCAAACAGTCATTGATAAAATTATAGAAGGTAAGTTAGAAAAGTTCTATGAAGAAACGTGTCTTTTAGAACAACCATATATAAGAGATCCTCAAGGGAAACAAAAAGTTAAAGATTTGATTTTACAAACAATGGCTAAATTACAAGAAAATATAAATGTTCGCAGATTCACCAGATATGTTTTGGGTGAAGAATAGAAAAAATTGTACCATACTTTCCTTTATTCCTATCTGTTTTAAATTAAAATCTGTAATAAAATTTTTTAAATAAGAGGTGGATGACTATGTATAAAAGGGTTGTATTAAAACTTTCCGGCGAAAGTGTTGGTGTAAAACCTCATAATATTGGAATATCGGAAAGTTCGTTAAAGGAAGTAACTGATGAGATTAAAATTGCAGTAGAAAAAACTAAAGTACAACTCGGTATTATAATTGGTGCTGGTAATATTTTACGAGGGAAAGAAGTAAGTTTTATAGAACGTACAACTGCAGATTATATGGGTATGTTAGCAACAGTAATAAACGCATTAGCGTTGCAATCTATGCTAGAATCAGTAGGATTAGTGACGCGTGTTATGTCGGCAATTGAGATACCTCGTGTTGCAGAACCTTACATTCGTAGAAGAGCAATACGACATCTTGAAAAAGGAAGAATTGTAATTTTTGCTGGTGGTACAGGAAACCCATATTTTACTACTGATACTGCAGCAGTGTTACGTGCAATAGAAATAAATGCCGAAGTTTTACTTAAAGCAACACAGGTTGATGGTGTATATTCTGACGATCCTAAAAAAAATCCTAATGCAGAAAAATATAAACAACTATCATTTATTGAAGCAATAAACAAAAACTTGAAAATTATGGATACAACTGCTTTTTCTCTGTGTATGGAAAACAAACTTCCGGTGAAAGTTTTTGATCTGTATGAAAAAGGTAATTTATTAAAAGTGTTGCAAGGTGAAGATGTTGGAACAACAATAATATAATGTTATTTATTAGTTGTGTTAACTAAAAATAATGTTCTTTGATCCACAAAAATTATAATTTTGTACCGAAAGAAATGCAACAACCGCGTTATTGCTAAAAAATGCAACAGTCCAAAATGTAATTTTAATTTTTGGTAG
>CAZFSG010000035.1:1990-13279 GCA_964521665.1 uncultured Elusimicrobia bacterium | reverse complement strand
TGCTCTATTTTAGCAGACCAAGGTCTGCAACTACAAATAATATGCGCAAACTAAAGTCTGCAGTTACAAATTATTATTGTATCCCTGATTTTATATCAGCGCATTACATCATCGCTAATTAAAATTAGCGAATACAAATTTTTTTGGACTGCAATAACCATGTTATTGTAATTATTCCGCAGGCTAAAACCTGCAGCTACCAAATTATAATTTTTTGTATCTCACAGAACATCATTTTTAGTTAACAGAATCCTTAAAAAGTAATCTGATGACAAAATTTGTTATTATTCCAGCAAGTATATCGTCAGATACTACTCCTAATCCACTTGGTAATTTTTGTAATTTATTTATTATTCCAAATTTTAAAATATCAAATATCCTAAATAACAAAAAAGAAATTAAAATTATTTGAATATCTGAAACATTTAATCCAACAAATGCTACTAAAAATCCAATAAATTCATCTATTACAACTCTGCTATCATCTTTTTTATCAAAGATTTTTTCTGCATAAGTTGATAAAAATATACCAAATAATACTGAAACAAAAATTATAACTAACTGATAACCAAAACTTAGTTTTGATAATAATAAAACCGTAGGGAGAGATGTTAACGTAGCGAACGTTCCAGATGCAGGCAGGTATCCAACAAAAAATACAGTTGATAAAACTTCAATTATAATTTTCAATTTTTAGAAAAATTTTCTACCAATAATTTTCTATATTTTATAATATACACCACACCTGACAACAAAGTAAAAATAGCAATTATTAACATAGCAACTGTAGGAAAAACTTCTAATATAATTTTACCCACCTCGTAAAACAAAATCTGTTTTTTAAATACTAATAAAAACAAAATAATTACAACCGTAATATTTTGTAAAAACGTTTTTATTTTAGCAAAACTATCTGCTGGTATTGAAGATTTGTTATAGGATACACTTCTTAACCAAGTAATTATATAATCTCTTACAACAATGACAACTACAGTCCACGACGGTATCTTCAATTCTTTGAATCCTAAAAAACAAATAAATGCTGTAGTTATTAACAATTTATCTGCTAACGGATCTAAACTACTACCAAAACTTGTTGTAATTTTTTTCCTTCTTGCTATAATACCATCTATAACATCTGTTACTCCACCTAATATAAATATCATCAATGCTAAAAGTCGTGTTTCCCATAGATCTATCAAAATACATATAAGAAAAATAGGAACCAAAAAAATTCTAATAATAGTAATTTTGTTTGCTAAGTTCATTTATTTTACATCAATAATTTTTGTATTAGTTGACTTATCTAATTCAAATTCTGTTGGGGAAACATCGAATTCTGTTTCGTAATTTTTAAACTCAGTTTCTACAATATATTTTTCTGAAATCATTGAAAGTTTTTCAGGAAATAACGTTTCTTTACTTATCCATAATATAAATCTTGTTTCATTAGGTCTTAATCCAATTTTTTTATCAGTATAAACTTTTCCTTTAGCAACACGTGTGGATAAAACATAATAATTTTTTTCTTCAGAGACAAACTTTAATCCTGTCTTTTTAATAAAATCTACAATAGTATATTTTTTTGATGAACTATATGGTTTTGAAAATAATAATGGCAAATAACTGTATTCTTTCTCAAAATATTTTTTTGGATCAAACCTATATATAACATCGTTTATTAAATCTTTAACTTCTATTTTTTCAGAATCAGCAACAATTTCTTGTTTAATAGGTTCATAAACTTCTACTTTAAGTTTATCAGGTTTTACAAAAACAAATTTTGCTTTCAGTTCATATACTTCGTTTAAGTCAACAAAATTTATCAGTTGTGTATATTCAGATTTAATTTTAGTTATTTGTTGGTCAAGTTGTTGAAGTTTATCAATCAGTTCTTTATATTCTATTGAAAACAAATTTGTTAACAAAACAAATACTGAAACTGCTAAAAAAACCTTTTGGTTGTTAATCTGCATGGTTGTCTTCTTTACTGATTTTACCAATTCTTTGTTCATAACTTTTTATTCCTTCTTCTACACGGTCAAAATTTATACTCCATCTATTTGTCCCTTCAGGTTTATATATATACCCTCTGACTTCAAGCAAACTCAAAATATCAGTAGCTTTTGCAGAGGACCTAAAATATGCTTTTAGCAAATCCTGTGATACACGCCTACGTTCTTTTATAAGCAACAATGCAGTATATAAATTTTCTTCTTGTTCAGATTCTTTTTCTTGTAATACTTTAGGATACAGAGCAGAAGATTTAACAATTGGTTCATAAAATGGTTCAATATTCTGTGATTTAATAAAACTTACTAAATTATCTATATCTTTTTCAGAGACAAACGCTCCTTGTAAACGGATAGGTTTTGCAGCACCTGTTGGTAAATACAACATATCACCACGACCAATCAGTTCTTCAGCGCCTGCAGTGTCAAGAATGATACGTGAATCTGTTTTTGATAACACCTGAAACGCAATCCTACAAGTAAAGTTTGCTTTTATGACGCCGGTAATAACATCCACAGATGGACGTTGTGTCGCAAGAACAAGATGTATCCCAACAGCACGTGCCATTTGTGCAAGACGTTGTAACACTTCTTCAACTTCTTTTGAAGATGTTAAAATAAGATCAGCAAACTCGTCTATTATAACAACAATATAAGGTTCTTTTTGAATCTCATGATGTGAAGATGCAAGTTCATTATATCCTTCAATATTTCTAACACAACGAGCAGCAAATTTTTCATACCTTTGTTCCATAACTTTTACTAAAGATGATAAAACTTTTGTAGCTTCTTTTGGATTAGTTATAACTTTTACCTCTTTGGGTTCACAATTAGGATTATACAAATGCGGAATACCATCATATCTTATAAGTTCTAAACGTTTAGGATCAATAAGGACTAATTTTAAATAATCAGGCTTACATCTAAATAATAAAGAAGTAATTATAGAATGTATACAAACACTTTTACCAGAACCTGTAGCACCTGCAATAAGCATATGTGGCATTGATACTATATCATCTACATAAACTTTTCCATCAGTTGTTTTCCCTAACACAATAGGTAGTTTCATTTCTTTTGATAACTCTTTATACTCTTGACTTTCTAACACTTCACGAATAGAAACAATTTGTGGTTTTTGGTTAGGGATTTCAATACCTATAGTTCCTTTAGATGGTAATGGCGCTATAATTCTTATACTTGCTGACTTCATCGCTAATGCAATATTATCTCTTAACGCATTCACGGCTTGTACTTTAACACCGGGTTGTAACTCAAGTTCATACATTGTAACTACAGGTCCTACTGAAATATTTACAACCTTTGCTTCTATATCAAATTGTTTCAAAACATTTTCAAGAGTTTTTCCTTGTTGTTCTATATAATGATAATCTGGTTCTTCTTTTTTATATACAGTTAAAATTTGAACATTTGGTAACACATATTCTTGTTTTTGTACAACTTTTTGTTGTTCTTTTGATATTTCTTTTATAATTTTTTCTTTTGTAGAAGGTAGTTGTGCAAATTTTTCTTTTGGTGTAGATTTTTCTTTTTCTACAACAACAGTTTCTTTTCTTAAATTTTCATAAGGAACATTTTGTTGTTCTATCATATCCATCGTTTTTTTGTTCTCACGTTGTTTCACATACCGAGATGTAACTTGTTGGAAAACCTTTTCTTTTTTTACATTTCGTATTTCTTTGTACCAATTTGTAATATCTTCATATATTTTTTGATACCATGTATAAAAAATTTCTGTTATAGAAACCTCAAACAATATAGTGATTACATAAAGGAAAAGAACTACTATTATTATACTGCCAAAAACGTTACCAAAAATACGTTCTGCAATTTCAAAAACAAGATTACCTATATATCCAGCAAGAGCTGAAGATTGCTGTGGAGAAAAATGTGCTATATTTAAAAATACCTTTGTTATCCCACATAATAAAATTAAAACAATTATTGTCAACAATATATCGAGTTTTAATTGTTTCGTCTTTGATTTCAAAATATACCATATCCAATATAGTAAAACCACTGGAACAACAAAACGTGTTATACCAAATAAGTATGTCATAACAAAATTTACTGCTTTACCTAAAACTCCTGTATCCTGTGGACGAATATTACAATACATCAAAAACACACTGAATAATATAAAGAAGATAACCCATAATGTATTGTACTTATTTTTTGAAGTTTTTGTATAAAGATTTTTATATTTACAAGAACTCATTTCAGCTTTATCTTTAATCTATTATTTTCAGTTAAGTACACAATTTTATCTTCTCGGGATAACCATCCTAATGCAAGATATAAATCAGTATTTGAAAGTTTTAATTGAAATTTAAGTTCTAATACATCTGCAGCTTCTTTTTTGTTATATAGATAAGTCCAAATTTTCCCTGCATTAAATCCTATTTCTTCAATTTTGTTCATAATGGTTCTACTAAAAATAATTTTGTTCCAACAGAAACACTTTCACCATTCTGACATAAAACTTTTATTATTTTACATCTTTTATCTGCCTTAATTTCATTCATTATTTTCATTGCTTCAATTATACATAATACATCGCCAGCTGAAACAGTATCTCCTTCATTCACAAATGGTTCAGAAGTAGGTGATGGTGCTCTATAAAACACACCATTTAATGGAGAGACAATTTCTTCATACAAATTTTGTTGTTCACTTTTTGTTTCTCTACTACTCTCAACAGCAACTAACTGTGGAACAAGATTGTTTTGATTATTAGTTTTTTCTTTTTTAGAAAACCTTTTAATTTTTATATTGTATCCCTCAAAATCAGTTTGTAGTTCAACAATTTTTGTTTCACACATTAGTCGATATAATTCTTCTAATTTTGAAACTACAGAATTATCTTTATTTTGATTTTGGGCATTGTCATTTTTTGTCTTCATTTTATTTTAAATTCCTTTCTGAGTTAACACAGGTCTACCTTCTTCATCAATTTCTGCTATTTTTACTTTTATTTCAGCACCTTCAGAAAACAACTTATTTAAAGATTTACCTTTTTGTGCAACTTGTGAGATATGTAACAAACCAACTTTATTTGGTAAAATTTCAACAAAAACGCCATAATTAGTTATTTTTTTTACTTTACCAATATAAACTTTACCTATTTCAATATCTTTTGTTAAATCACTGATTTTTTGTACAGCTACATTCAATGCATCTTCACTATCAGCAAAAACTATCACTTTACCATCATTATTGATTTCTATTTTAACTTGTGTTTCTTCAATAATTTGTTTTATATTTTTTCCTTTTGGTCCAATAAGATCACCAATTTTATCCGGTGGTATTTGTAAAATTTTTATTTTTGGTGCAAAAGGTGAAATTTGTTCTCTTGGAGATGCAATAACTTTCCTCATTATTTCTAATATCTGTTTTCTTGCATTTTTTGCTTTTTCAAGAACTTCTTCTACTATAGATATTGGGATACCTAAAATTTTTAAATCTAATTGTATTGCTGTAATTCCGGTATCAGTACCTGCAACTTTGAAATCCATATCACCACAATGGTCTTCTATACCTGCTATATCAACAAGTATTGCATAATTGGTATCTTCCATCACAAGACCTAAAGCAACCCCAGCTACTAGTTTTTTAATTTTAACACCAGCATCTAACAATGCTAATGTTGCACCACACACAGATGCCATTGATGAAGAACCATTTGATTCTAAAATATCTGATACAATCCTTATAGTATATGGGAATTCTGTTTCGGATGGTATTACTGCCTGAAGTGCTTTTTTAGCTAAAAAACCATGTCCAAGTTCTCTTCGTGAAACACCTCGTTCAGGACGAACTTCACCAGTTGCAAAACCAGGAAAATTATAATGAAAAAGAAACCTTTCTTTATATTCTCCAATAAGTTCGTCCATTATTTGCATATCTTCAGTAGTTCCAAGTGTTACTGTAACTAAAGCTTGTGTTTGTCCACGTTGAAAAATTGCAGAGCCGTGTGTCCTTGGTAAAACACTTATTTTACAACTAATTTCTCTTAATTCGTCATATCCACGACCATCAATCCGAATCTGATTTTGTAAAATCTGTTTTCTTACAACATCGCGAAGTATTGTGAAAAACACACGTTCTTTCAATTGTTCAGACAAAATTTTATCGTTTATTATTTCTTCGTCACAAAATTCTGTATCCAATTTAATTTCTTTATACGTTTCTTTATATTTTTCTTGACGGGCAGTCTTATTTTCTAACTTCAGAATTTCTAAAATTTTAGGTTGAATTAAAGGATAATTTTTTTCTGCAATTTTATCAACCAAAAATTTTTGCTTTACCAAAATCTTTGGTTTTCCATAATTAGATACCACTCTTTGTTGAAATTCAAGATATTGTTGAACATAGTGTTGCAAGTATTTTATCATATTTACAATTTCTGCTTCATTAATTTCATCAGCTTCTGTTTCTATCATTAAAACTTTTTCCTTATAAAATCCACATATAAGGTCAACATTACTGACTTCAAGTTCTTGAAATGTTGGATTAACAATATATTCATTGTTTATTTTACACATTCTAAAACAGCTAACATGCCCTTCAAAAGGTATATCAGATAAAGATAATGCTAAAGAAGAACCTAACACTGCTAAAACAGTAGGGTCGTTGTTAGGATCAAAAGATAAAACTAAAACATTTATTTGTACATCACGATTAAATTCTTTTGGAAACAAAGGTCGAAGTGTCCTATCAATTAATCGAGAAACATGGATTTCATGTTCTCGTGGTTTTCCTTCTCGTTTAAAAAACCCGCCTGGTATTTTTCCTGCAGCATAAGTACGTTCTCTGTAATCAACTAGAAGAGGAACTATTGGTTCTGAAGGAATATTTGGATTATCTTTTTGGGAGGCTACTACACAACATAAAATGCTTGTTCCACCAGAACTAACTTTTACTGCAGAATTCGCCTGTTTTGCTAATTCACCAAATTCAAACTCTATTGTTTTTGTAACATCTAAAAGTTCGATTTTGTTAGCTTCAATTTTCGCACATTTTGTTTTATATTCAAAAACTTCTTTCATTTTTTATTCTAAACCTATTTCTGTGACTATTTCTTTATATTTTTGAGGATCATTTTTTTTAAGATAATTCAACAACCTTCTTCTTTTACCGATTAATCTTAACAAACTCCGTCTTGTTAATAAATCTTTTTTATGGACAGAAAAATGTTTCATTAACAAATTGATACGTTCTGTAAGTAAAACAATTTGTACTTCTGGTGAACCAGAATCACGTTCATGTTTACCATATTTTGATATTATCTCTTTTATTTTTTCTTTTGTTAGTGGTGCCATATTTTTCCCCTCCAAGATTTATTAGTACTGTTAACTTTTTTATGGGTGTTTATATATGAAAAATTTTTTGGTGAAAATTAATTACACAGGCTAAGGTCCACAGCTACCAATAATTAAACTTACATTTTGGACACAAACAACTATGTTGTTGCAATTATTACGCTACAAAAATAAATAAAAATTGTGCTCGCAAAGCTTGCTATTTCAGCAGACCAAGGTCTGCTACTACAAAATAAATTAATAAATAAAAATATCCGCAGATTAAAATCTGCGGATACAAATAAATTTACGCAGGCTAAAGCCTGCAGCTACCAAATTATAATTTATATATTTTATATTTTATATAATAAACACAGATTTGGGCGTGAGAGGAGTTGAACCTCTGACCTCACGGATGTGAACCGTGCGTTCTAGCCAGCTGAACTACACGCCCAAAAATGAGTTAATAATTTATAGAGTTATTGAGTTAAATTAGTCCATAGTTTAAAAACTCAACAAACCCAAAAAATCAACAAACTCTATAAACTCCATAAACCCAATAAACCTTATAACCCCACAAAACCTATTAACTCACTTTATTTTTTTCAAAGATATTTGCGATTGTTTTCTCTAACTGTTCAACTTTGGATTTTAATTTATTAAATTCAACTAACAGTTTCGGTAATCTTCGTGAAGCAACCGAAATTTTCTTTTGTTCTTCAAACGGTATAGGAGGTGTGCCCCAAACAGTTTTATTATCTTCAACATCTTGCACAATACCTGTTCGTGGTCCAGCAACAACATTCTTACCTACTTTTATATGGTCAGTGACACCTGTTTGACCAGCTAAAATTGTTTTATCACCTATTTTACTACTACCTGCGATACCAACCTGTGCTAACAACAATACATTTTCTCCTATTTCAACATTATGTGCTATATGTACAAGATTATCAATTTTTGTCCCTTTTTTAATTAAAGTAACTCCTATTGTTGCTCTATCAATTGTAACATTTGCACCTATTTCAACATCATCTTCTATCACAACTTTACCTATATGTGGAATCTTTATATGTTTGTTATCTCGTTGGATATAACCAAACCCGTCTGCACCTATCACAGTACCACTATGAATTATTACATTGTCTCCTATAACAACATCTTCTCTTATTGTAACATTAGGATATACAATAACATTTTTACCTATTTTAACATTATCACCAATGTATATATGACAGGTCAAAACAGAATTATCTCCAATCTCTACATTATCACTGATTATACAATAAGGACCTAGTGAAACATTTTTACCAAAAACAACATTTTTTCCTGATACAACAGTAGGATGTATTCCTTTATAAAAATTTTGTTTTTCTAAAAAAATCTTATTAAGCAATTTAACAAACGCAAGTTGGACATCTGAAACAACAATTTGTGGAATATCAATATCACTAACAAACATATTTACGACAACAGCACCTGCTTTTAGTTCTTTTATCTTATTGTAGTATTTCTTATCAAAAATAAAACATATCTCATTCTTTGAAGCATACTCAGGTGTATTAATATCTGTAATTATTAAACTATCATCAGCATTATATAATTTTCCTGAAACAATTTCAGATATTTCTTTTAAAGTTAATTTCATTTTTGAGAAAAAAATACAAAATTAAATAAAATATTTCAACTGTTGAAATAAAAAAGGAAAAAAAATAGATGAGATACAATGTGAGAAAATTATTTTAGTTTGATTATTTTTTTAACTTTTTCAACAATATTTTGTGATTTTAGTTTATATTTTATCATTAGGTCATTAGCTGAGCCTGACTCACCAAATTTATCATTTATACCAACAAACTCTTGAATCACAGGATAATTTTTTGCAAGAACTTCTGCTACTGCAGAACCTAACCCACCATAAACCTGATGTTCTTCACAAGTTACCACACAACCACATTTTTTTGCTAAAGAAACAATTAATTCTTCATCTATAGGTTTTATTGTGTGTAGATTAACTACAGTACATTCAATACCTTCTTCTTTAAGCATTTCATATGCAACTAATGATTCATATACCATAACACCACAAGAAATTATAACACAATCCTTACCATAAGTTAGAACTTTACCTTTTCCTACTTCAAATTTCTCATCAGGTTTTGTTATAACAGGCAATTTTTCACGAGATAATCTTATATATACAGGTGATGATAGTGGTAAAGACGCAATTATAGCATTTTTTGCTTCGTTAGCATCTGCAGGAACAATAACCGTCATATTTGGTAATACACGCATCAACGCAATATCTTCAAGTATCTGGTGCGAAGCACCATCATATCCTACTGTGATACCAGCATGTGTTCCTACAAGTTTTACATTTGTATAATTATAACATACACTTTGTCGTATTTCCTCCCAACAACGTCCTGCAAGAAACATTGCATACGTTGCCACAACAGGAAGTTTCCCTACAAGACTTAATCCTACTGCAATACCCACTGCATTTTGTTCTGCAATACCAACATTGATAAACCTTTCTGGATATTTTTTTGCAAATTTTCCTAACGAAGTTGACTGTGAAGTATCTGCTCCAACACCTACAAGATTAGGATACTTTTCAGCAATTTCTAACAATGCTTCACCAAGTCCTTCACGGGATGGTTTATATTCTAAAATTTCAACCATTTTTTATTCCTCTTTCACATAAAGAGTATTTATTGATGAAGATTTTTTAACTGATGCTATCAAATCTGAAATATGTAAAAGAATTTCTTTTGTTTGCTTATTTCCTTCATTGATCATTTGTTGTGTTACTTCTAAAATTTTTTCTAATCTTTTACTACCTTCTTCTAACATCTTTTGCAACTTTTGATCACTTTCTTCTAATATTCTTTCCAACTTCTGATGACCTTCTTCTATTGCTTTTTGCAACCTTTGATTACCTTCTTCTGTTAGTCTTTGTAATCTTTGATCATTTTCCTCAGATGCTTTATGTATGTCCTCAAGCAACTTCTGTGTCCTAAGATGAACTTCATTAATTATTTCTTTTGCACGAGCATCTTCTGTTTTTATCAATTCGTTTGTTTGTTTACTCCATTCTTTTGAAAATTTTATTATCATTACAGCAATAACTACACTTAAAACACCTAAAACTACACTTCCTATACCCATAAATATTGGAAATATTTGTATCACATCAATTACATATCTTCCTCAATTTCTTTTATTGCTTGTTGTTTAAGTTCTTCTGACGGTGCTTTTCCATGCCAGTCAACATTGTTTTCCATAAACGATACACCTTTACCTTTTATCGTATGAGCAATTATAACTTTTGGTTTATTTTTAGAACTTTTTGCTTGTGTTAATACTTTATCAAGTTCTTCAATACTATGTCCATCAACTTCAAAAACTTCCCATCCAAAGGATATGTATTTATCTTTTAATGGTTCTATGTCAACAGTATCTGTTATTTTACTTTCCTGCTGAAATTTGTTATAATCCATTATCTCTATTAAATTATCTAATTTTTTATATCCAGCAAACATTATTCCTTCCCAAGTAGAACCTTCTTGATGCTCACCATCACTACAAATAACATAAACAAAACTATTTTTTTTGTCCATCTTTAAACCTATCGCCATACCAACCGCTATTGACATACCATAACCTAAAGAACCTGTAGAAACTTCTATACCCGGAACAAATTGTATTTTTTCGCCACCATTATATACTCTTGCAGGATGTCCTTGAAGAATACTATTTAGTTTTCTTAAATTCCATAATTCTTTTTTATCAAAATATCCTAATTCTGCTAATATAACATATAACGCGGGACAACCATGACCTTTTGACAACACAACTCTGTCCCTATCTTCCCAAAAAGGATCTTTAGGATTGTGATTAAGATGTAAATAATACAAAGTGGTTAAAATTTCTACTAATGACAACGACCCTCC
>CAZFSG010000035.1:0-1890 GCA_964521665.1 uncultured Elusimicrobia bacterium | reverse complement strand
TTTAACGCTTGTTCCCACATTTGCACTGCTTTGTCTTTCTCACCCATTGCATAAAATGCAGAACCTATCCTTTTATAAGCTAATACATCCTCAGGTTCTAATAGTAATATCTCTTCGCAAAGTTTTACTACTGCGGCATAATCACGTTTCCTAAACGCTATAAGAGATTCGTTATGAAGTTTATCTATGATAGTTGTTCCAACAGGACTTTCAATTTTTTCTGCTCTAACACCAGTTTTTTCTTCGATTGTAGATAAAAGACGAACTATATTACTGTCTTGAGGTACTAAACTTGAAGCATAATTTATAACTTTTACAGCTGATAAGTTATCACCTTTGATAAAAAATGTAATCCCACGAACTAACAACTTGCTAACTTTATCTTTAACTGTAATAACAGGATAAAGAGAGGAAACTAATTTTATTCTATCAATAAATATGTCAACATCAGTCGCTTCTGGATAAATTTCTTTTGCTTTTTCAAAGTTTACCAATGCTTGTTTATAATTACCAGACGTATAGTTTCTTACCGCTTCATCAAACAATGCCTGAAAATACCTCTTTTTTTCTTCTTCTGTTTTCAATTTGGCTTCAACAAGTTCAAGTTCTTCAGTAGCAGGCAATGTCTTCATTTTTTCAGCCCATAGTTCTTCAAGTGTTTTACCAAATTTAGACTCAATTGCAATACGATGTGAAAATCCGAGATAATTTTGAAACACAGTAGCATAATTAAATTCAAAGTTTTTGTAATTAACACCAAACCCAAATGTTGTTTCAAGATTATTTTTTCCTGCACGTATCGTAAGAAACTTTATACCGGTGTATTCTATCCCAAATGAATATTTATCAACTACACTTTCGATATTCTTATCTTTACCTATATCTATACCTAAACTTAAATTTTCAAATGGCTTTATACTAAAGCCTAAATCGAACCCTAACGAAAAGACATCCTTTGTGTCAGATAAATTAATACTTAACAAATTGTTTATATTAGATGCAAAAAACATGTTGTTAGTTAATTTATAAATTCCACCTATCGATGTAGTAAAACCACTGCGAGTATAGCTACTAATACCATCACGCAAAAATTTTATGTTACCTCCAACATATAATTTCCGTAACAAAATTTCTTTACCCCAACCTATAACTGATAATATGCTGTTGTAACTAAATTCTGAACCAGTATATCTATTAAACTCATCAGTTTGTTTTGCACCATAACTACCTAAATAAATTATGCTTGCAGAAAAACCGCCTTTGTCTAATGTTGGATGGACATAAGATATACAACTTAAAATTGTTTCTTCGTAAAGTATCGAAGATGAAAACCCAAAATTTTTTCTA
This sequence comes from uncultured Elusimicrobia bacterium, assembly GCA_964521665.1. Classification (GTDB taxonomy): domain Bacteria; phylum Elusimicrobiota; class Endomicrobiia; order DTEH01; family DTEH01; genus JANXDG01. The sequence continues at coordinate 543 of CAZFSG010000035.1, read as the reverse complement.
TCAAGTACACCATTCGCTGCAGGATTTAAAACAGTACTAAAGACATCCACCACCAACGAATTGTAAGAATTTCCCATAGCGTTCGCTTTAACACTTACAGGATAGGACAATAAAGGATATGGTTGAACAATTGCTAAACAATTACTAATTAAACCAATTATTATTGTTGATACTGCTGATACTAAAATTTTTTTCATTTGATAATTATTATCTAATTATTCCTAATTTCCATTTTTTATTTTCTACATTTCCATCTGAATCTTTTGTTTCTACTATAAGAATATACATTCCAGCAGGGATATCTCTGCTTTTCTCACATTCAACATAATGTGTACCAAACAATGTGTTTTCACTACCTTTATAAAAACTTTTTTCATAAACTAAACTGCCAAAAAGATCAAAAATTTTTATGTTTACCTCATCAACATCTTTGCTTAAAACATAACTTATAACAAAATTTCTTTTTCTTACATCACACGGGTTAGGAAATGTAGTAAGTTCAACAATAGTATTTGATGGTAAACTCAAAGCAATACCTTTTGA
>CAZFSG010000034.1:0-13839 GCA_964521665.1 uncultured Elusimicrobia bacterium | reverse complement strand
CAGGAGTGTAATAATATGGAACAAAATAATTTTTATCCTCAGTTTTACATAACCATAAAAGGTTTTTATCATTAGAAGCTTTTAATATATCTATCATAACGAATAATTTCATATCATATTTTTTAATTTCTTCTGCTAAAAGAGATAATAAATTTATTTCTTTTGTAGAAGAACTTTTTTGCGTAATAAACATCTCTTTTTCAGAACTAAAAATTATTGTGTTAAACTTTTTTTCATAAGATTTTTTAACAAAATCAACAATTTTTTTAGTAGTTGTGTTAACATCACAAGAAACAAAATCTTTATAAGAAACGACAACAGCTGATATAAATTGTTGTTGAGAATAAGACAAACTAGTCGTTGTTGATATCCATATAAATATAATAATCAGAATTTTAGAAAAATTATTCAGGTTCATAATTGTTCAATTAATCTTTTTATTTCACATGCAAGCTAAGTTATAAAGATATTAACACGTTCATTGAATACATCTGTAAAAGAAGCATTGAACTATGTTAGAAATAATGAGTTTAATTTTTAACAATGTTCTATATTAAGAACAACATAATATAAGTACAACATTTTTTTCAATTTTTAAATAGCCAGTACTAATATTTTATCAATTTCTTCCGATTTTACAAAGAAAATTTGTTGTTGTATATTTTAAAAAATCTTTTGTTCAAACAAATGTTTTTATCTCATAGTTTTATTTAGCTAAAGAAACATTATTTTTTATTTATTGTATTTCCACAAATTTTTTTGTAAGTAATATATTTCAAACTTTTACTTAATAGTAATGGAGGGAAGTTTTCATATGGCAAAAAAAGATGATAAGCAACAACAATTAAATTTTGAATCACAAAATATAATTCCTCGTGATATCGGTGAAGAAATGAAAACTTCGTATACTGACTACGCAATGAGTGTTATTGTAGGAAGAGCGCTACCCGATGTACGTGATGGACTTAAACCTGTTCACAGAAGAATACTTTATGTAATGAAAGAAATGGGATTAAGACATAATTCTCCTTACAAAAAATCAGCACGTGTAGTTGGTGAAGTTTTAGGAAAATATCATCCTCATGGTGATATGGCTGTCTATGAAGCAATGGTAAGAATGGCACAAGATTTTTCTTTAAGATATCCATTAGTTGATGGTCAAGGAAATTTTGGATCAATAGATGGTGACCCTCCGGCAGCAATGAGATACACGGAAGTGCGACTTAACAAAATTGCAGAAGAGATGCTTGAGGATATAGATAAAGAGACTGTTGACTTTAGACCAAACTATGATGGTTCTTTAGAAGAACCCGTCGTACTACCATCAAAATTTCCTAATATTTTAGTAAACGGTTCAAGTGGTATAGCTGTAGGTATGGCAACTAATATACCAACACATAATCTTTGTGAAGTTTGTGATGCAATAATTGCCGTATTAGATAATCCAGAACTTACTTCGGAAGATTTAATGCAATACATAAAAGGGCCTGATTTTCCTACAGGCGGTATTATTCAAGGTAAAGAAGGGATTAAAGAATATTTCACTACAGGTAGAGGTTCATTCCGTATTCGTGCAAAGGCTGAGATTGAAAAATTAAAAGGTGGCAGACATGCAATAATCGTAAAAGAGATTCCTTACCAGGTCAACAAGTCTGAACTTTTAGAAACAATTGCCAAACTTGCATCTGAGAAAAAGATTCAAGACATTTCTGACATAAGAGATGAATCTGACAGAGATGGGATAAGAATAGTTATTGAAGTAAAACGTGATGGCAACCCTAATATCGTATTAAATCAACTGTTCAAACACACTCAAATGGAAGTATCATTTGGTGTAATAATGTTGGTTTTAGTTGGTGGTAAACCGCAAGTTTTATCTATGCGAGAGATGATTCAATGTTATATTGACCATAGAAGAGATGTTATATACAAAAGAACTTCTTTTGAACTAAAAAAAGCAGAACATAGAGCACACATTGTTGAAGGGTTAAGAATTGCTATTGAAAACTTAAATAAAGTTATAAAACTCATTCGTGAATCAAAAGATGGAGAACAAGCTGAAACTAATTTAATGAAAGAATTTAAGCTTACTAAAATTCAAGCACATGCTATACTTGAAATGAAACTTCAACAACTAACTTCTTTAGAACGTTCAAAACTTGAAAAAGAATATCTTGAGTTAATAAAAACTATCGAACTATTAAACTCCATTCTCCGAGATCCTAAAAAAGTTGATAATATTATAAAAGAAGAAGTAAAAAAACTTAAAGAAGAATATGGTGATGAAAGAAAGACAAAAATTGTTGCACATGTTGAAGAACTTACTATTGAGGATTTAATAAAAGAAGAGGATGTGGTAGTATGTATTTCTCATCAGGGGTATGTTAAAAGAATGCCACTGTCAACTTATAAATCACAACATCGTGGTAGCAAAGGGGTCACTGGAACAACAGTTAAAGAAGAAGATTTTGTTGAACAATTGATTATCACAAATACACACTCATACCTTTTGTGGTTTACAAACAAAGGAAGAGTGTATTGGTCAAGAGTGTTTGAAGTTCCTGAAGGATCAAGAATTTCAAAAGGTAAAGCAGCTGTAAATTTAATTCAACTTTCTTCTATGGATGAAAAGATTACAGCGTGTGTTGCTGTTGATAAATTTGATGATAAATCTTTTCTTCTTATGTGTACAAAGAAAGGAATTATTAAAAAAACAAAACTTGAAGAGTTTTCAAACCCAAGAAAAGCTGGCATTATAGCAATTAATCTTGATAAAGATGATTCATTAATAGATGTCAAACACACTGATGGTAAATCAGAAGTAGTAATCTGTACAAAAAATGGTTTCGCAATAAGATTTAAAGAAGAAACAATTCGTCCTATTGGAAGAGTAGGTAAAGGTGTTGTTGGTATAAGATTTAAATCAAAAGATGACGAAGTAGTAAGTATGGAAGTGGTTAAAAAAGATGATATATTACTTACAGTATGTGAAAAGGGCTATGGAAAAAGAACAAAAGTTGAAGATTATAGATTACAAAGTCGTGGTGGTAAAGGTGTAATAAACATAAAGACAACTGAACGTAATGGGAAAGTTGTAGGTGTAAAAGTTGCAAACCCAGGATACGAAGTTATGATTATGACAGAGAAAGGCATGAGTATAAGATTACCTGTTGATGAAATATCTATATTATCAAGAAACACACAAGGTGTAAGACTAGTAAAACTTGACGAAGGGGATAAAGTAGCAGCTGTAGCAAATATTGTTCCTGAAGAATAAAAATTTTACAAAGTTTCTTGTTTATGATGTTTTATAATTGTTGCTTCATAAAGGAAAACAACATCTTCACATATATTTGTAGATAAATCAGCTATACGTTCAAGATTATTTATAATTCTTTCAATATTTAACAAACTTTCTATGTTTTCTCGATTATTTTTAATCTCCTCAATTAATTTTTTATATATACTTCTCTTTAGTTCATCAACCTCTTGATCTAACTTACAAACATACTTTGCTTTATCAACATCTTTGTCTATAAATGCATTAATACTTGTTTCAAACATATATGTAGTTTTGCTAAAAAGTTCATTTAATGGACTCCAAAAATTTTCTAAAATATATTTATCGTTCAATATCAGTAGTTTACCACTTTGAGCAATGTTTACTATATGATCTGCTATGCGTTCAAAATCATTACTCATTTTTAATACTGTTATCACAAATCTTAAATCACTTGCTTTAGGCTCGTATTGAGCTATAGTATAAATACATTCTTCTTCAATTTCCACTTCAAAATTGTTAGATTGAGTTTCATTTTGCATTATTAATTCTTCAATTTTTTCATCCTTATTTTTCAAACATATATAAGAATCTTTTAACATATCAATGACTAAATCAGCAAATTCTATTATTTTATTCTTTAAATTTAATATTTTTTCTTGAAGCATATCTGATTCCTCCTGTTTTTAAGAGTACTGTTAACTTTTTTATGGTATTTATGAAAAATATAGACGAAAAAAAACTCCTTTTGGACTGTAATAACCATGTTATTGCAATTATTACGCAGGCTAAAGTCTGCGGCCACCAAATTATAATTTTTTCTATTTCAAAGAACATCATTTTTAGGTACTGCAAACATTTTAACTATTACATAAAAATTAAAAAAACGTTTTATCCTGAGTTTTTTTGAAACCAAAGAAAAAACTCTGGTTAAAAAACACTACATCATATAATTAACTATCCAAAAACTCCTCTAATGTATTCTTCTGTCTTTTTCATCTTAGGAGCGGTAAACAACGAATTTGTTGGTCCATATTCAATTAATTCACCTAAAAATAAAAATGCTGTATAATCAGCAACCCTTGCTGCTTGTTGTAAATTGTGAGTTACAATTATAACTGTATGATTTTCTTTTAATTTAACAATTGTATCTTCAATCTTTGCAGTAGAGATTGGATCTAAAGCAGAACATGGTTCATCAAATAAAATTATCTCTGGTCTTAATGCTAAAGCTCTCGCAATACACAATCTTTGTTGTTGTCCTCCTGAAAGACGTGTAGCATAAGCATCTAATTTATTTTTTACTTCTTCATATAAACCTGCTTCATTTAATGCCTGAATTACTATTTCATATATTTGTTTTTTATCTCTTAGTCCATTAAGTTTAAGACCTATTGCCACATTATCAAAGATTGTCATTGTAGGAAATGGGTTTGGTTGTTGAAAAACCATTCCTACTTTTTTTCTTATCTCCATTGGATCAACATCTGGATCATATATATTTTTTTCATCAATATAAATTTTACCATTTATTTTCGTTTGTGGTACAACTTCATGTAATCTATTTATACATCTTATCAATGTTGACTTTCCACAACCAGAAGGACCTATTATAGCTGTTACTTTGTTTTTATAAATATCAAAAGAAATATTTTTTAATACCTGATGTTCACCATACCAAGCAGAAAAGTTTTCTATTTTAATTTTAATACTTTCCATAGTAGTCTTTATTTATACTTCAAAATTAACCTCCTACTTAAAAAAATCAAAATACAAACTAATACAATCAAAACAAAAGCGCCTGCCCAAGCCTGTCTATTCCAATCATCATATGGAGCAATAGCATAAACAAAAATTTGTAAAGGTAAAGCAGCAGCAGGTTCTAATACACCTCTATGCCAAAATCTATTTCCAAAAGATGTGAACAAAAGTGGTGCTGTTTCACCAAAAACTCGCGCTAAAGAAAGCAGGATTCCTGTTAAGACACCTGGTTTTGCTGTATTTAAAAGAATATAAAAAACTACTTTCCATTTTTTAAGTCCTAATGCTAAACCAGCTTCTTTTATACTTAATGGTATCATATTTAACATTTCTTCAGTTGTTTTTGCAATTAATGGGAGCATTATAATACTTAATGCAATTGAACCAGCAAGCAGAGAAAATCTTTTCATAGGTACCACAACTAAACCATATACAAATATACCTATTATTATTGAAGGAACACCACTTAAGATTTCTAATGCTGAACGTACGACATTAGCAAATTTTTCATTTTTATATTCAGAAAGATAAATACCTGTAAGAATACTTAAAGGAACAGAAAATAAAGCTGCAAGACATACAATCATAAAACTTCCAACTATAGCGTTTACCATTCCCCCACCTTTTTCACCAACAGGTTTTGGTAATCTAATAAAAAAGTCAAGATTTATTGATGAAAACCCTTTATATACAACATAAATTGTAATAAAAAGAAAAACAAAAACAACTACACATACTGATATGTAAATAATAAATCTAAAAATTTTATCTTTTAGTTTCCTATTCATTTTGTCTTACTTAAGTGTTTGATTAAAAATTTTGAGATTATATTTAAAATGAGCGTAACTAAAAATAAAACTAAACCAATATAATATAACGACGACAAATATAAATCTTCAGTAGCTTCAGCAAACTCATTTGCAATAACAGAAGCTAAAGTTGCTCCTGAAGAAAAAAGTGATAAAGATATATTTGGTATATTACCTATTATCATTGTAACAGCCATTGTTTCTCCAATTGCTCTTCCTAAACCTAAAAGTATTGCTGCAATTATGCCAACCTTAGTTGTTTTTAAAACACTAATTTTTATCATTTCATATTTAGTAGCACCTAAGGCTAATGCTGCTTCTTTTAAATTTTTTGGTACCGCATCAAATAATTCTTTTGAAATAGAAGATATTGTAGGAGTTATCATAATACTTAAAACCACACTTGCTGAAAGATAATCTAAACCATAAATATTTCCTTGAAAAAAAGGTAAAAATCCAAAAAATTTTTGTAAAATAGGACCAACGTAGTTTCTCATAATTGGCGCCAAAACAAATATCCCCCATAGACCATATATTACACTTGGAATAGCAGCAAGAAGTGTAATAACAACACTTAAAAACTCTTTTAATTTTCTTTCAGCAAATTCTGATAAAAACAAAGCAATACTTATAGAAATCGGAACTGATATAACCAAAGCTAAAAAAGAAGTAAGCAACGTTCCATATATGAATGGTAAAGCACCAAATTTCTCAAAAACAGGATCCCAAACTGTATTTATAAAAAATCTAAGTTTAAATGTTTTAATAGATAAAAAACTGTGTTTTATTAAAACTAATACTAGTAAAATTACTATGCTTAAAGATATCGCTGCTGATAACTTTAGTATAACTTCAAAAACTTTATCTGAATAATCTTTTTTTCTCATAAAAAATATTAATATTCAATCGTTTCTATAGTTTTCAATATTTTATCTCTTAAATTTTTTGGTAAAGGTGCATAAAGAAGATCTTTACAATAATTTTGTCCATCTGTAACTGCCCATTTTAAAAATTGAACTAATTTTTCACCGCGAACTTTATCTTGTTGTTTTTGATAAACTAAAACCCAAGTAAGTCCTGTAATTGGATAAGAGTTTTTACCCCCAGCATTCACTATTGAGATACGATAATCGTCAGGCATATTCTTTGCTTTATCTTCAATTGCTGCTGTAATACTTTCAATTGTTGGTTTGACATAATAACCATCTTTATTTTTTACCATCGCATAATCAAGATTATTTTGCATTGCATAAGAAATTTCAACATAACCTATTGAATATGGAGTATTTTTCACAATACCAGCAACTCCTTCGTTCCCTTTCCCACCTAAACCAACAGGCCAGTTAACAGATGTTCCTTTGCCAACTTTGTTTTTCCATTCTTGAGATACTTCACATAAATACTCAGTAAAAATAAAAGTTGTTCCACTACCGTCAGACCTTCTTGCTACAACTATGTTTTTGTCAGGCAAACTTACGTCAGGATTTTCTAATTGAATTAGTTTATCATTCCATTTTTTGATTTTACCTAAATAAATTTTAGAAATTATTTCTGGTGTAAGTTTCAGAGCTTTTTTTCCTTTTAATTCTGGAATATTATAAATCAACACAACAGCACCTGCTGTCATAGGAATATGTAAAATCTTCCCAGGTGCTTGTTTTAGTTGGTTATCTGTCATAAAAGCATCTGTTGCACCAAAATCTACTGTCTGTGCTAAAATTTGTCTTATTCCACCACCTGAACCAATTGATTGATAGTTAAAATTTACAGTTTTGTCAATTTTTGCATATTCATAGAACCATTTTGAATATAAAGGATAAGGAAAAGTTGCACCAGCACCATTTATCAGAACAACTCTCTGTCCAAAAATTGTTGTTGAAATAAATAAACATGTTGTTATAATTTTTATTAGCATTTTTTTCATAGATTTATCCGCCTCCTTTATTCTCTAGTACTGTTAACTTTTTTTATGATATTTATGAAAAATACAGATGAAAAAAATTAAAAATGATATTCTTTTTGGTGAAATTACACAGGCTGAAGCCCGCGGCTACCAATTGATTGCAAATTTATAATTTGGTAGTCGCAACCTTTAGGTTGCGTAAATATACGCAGACTGAAGTCTGCAACTGCAAAATTATAAATTCGCAATACAAAATTATCATTAGACAATATATTGTTAATTGTTATCTGATTAATTTTTTGTATCTCAAAGAACATCATTTTCAGTTAACATAACCTATTTTCTAATTATAAAAAATAAATATATCAGTCAACTATTTTTTTATACAAAAAAATTTTGTATAAAATTTTAACAAAAAAATTTGAATTAGTTAAGCATATTATGAAAAAAAAGTTTGAGTTAATAGAACATACAGCTGATGTTGGTATTATTGTTTACGGAAAAACTGTTGCTGAACTTTTTGAAAACGCTGCTTTTGGAATGTATAATATAATTTGTGAAAATTTTAGTAAAATTTCTAACATATGTGAATATAATAATTCTATATCTGAAGTTGATCTTGAAAGTTGTCTTGTAAGTTTTTTAAATGATCTTTTATATCAAACTTTTGTAAACAAACTTTTATTTTCTAAATTTTTAATAACTAATCTTAAAACAGAACAAAATTCTTGTATTCTTTCCTATCAATGTTTTGGCGAAAAATATGAAAAACAAAAACATGGAGTGCTAACAGAACTAAAATCAGCAACTTTTCATCAGTTAAAAATTGTTAAACAAAACGATGTTTTTACTGCAACAATTATTTTTGATACATAAACACACATTTTTGTGTTTTTATTGTGGATAAATTACAATTTCAGTGGATAAAATTTTCAGTTTATTAAATTTTTAAAATTTTTGTGAACATTTTGGATATTTTTCCACTTGAAGTGATACAGTAAATTTTGTATTATAATTATTGAATTTTCGTTGTTATTTTTAAGTGTGAATAACTTTTCTACAAAAGACGCTGTTATATTTCTATTAACTTTTTTCTTTCTTTATTACAATGAACATAATAATATCAGCATACCTTATCTTCTCTATATTAGCAATTGGTCTAACAGCAATTCTTATTCTGCAAATCAATAAAAAACAAATAAAGAAAGAACAAACAAAGACTGATTTAAACAAACAATTTAAAGAATCATCAACTTTCCCACCTCCTTCTGAACAACAAAAAGAAATGGAAGTCTTCTATGCAACTGTTTCACAACAATTTAAGGAATTTAATGAAAAACTTTTTAAATTTTATCAAATGTTAGACAGTGTTACAAAAACAGAGCTTGTTCAAACAGTTGAAAAAATGAAACTAAGAGTTCAAAAGTTACAACAAGAACTACAAGAACTTAAATATATTGAAGCTGAAAAGAAAAAAGAATTACAACAAGAAATAACTTTTACAATAGAAACTTTTTCTCAAATAAGACAACTTTTAGAACTTGACCAAGAAAATCTTGTTTCACAATATGAACAACTTAAAAAAATTCTTCGTCAACAAGAACTTGAATATGAACATTTGACAAAAGAATACTCAAATGAAATTAATAAATTATCAAAAATTATTGACGAACTAAGAAATTCTTACCCTGAAGAACTGTGTTTAAAACTTAGGTTAGAGGTTGCAACAAAATCTCGTGTTTTTGAAAACTTACAAAAACAGTATTTAGAACTCAAAGAAGCAACACAACAAAAACTTTCTTTCTTAAATAGTATTCTTACAAAAAAGTCGTATGAAATAGAACAGTTTATTTCTTCAATGAAACAAGAAAATGAACGACAATTGCTTGCTCTAAAATTGAATGTTGAACAACTTGAACAACAAATTTCTTCTTTAGATAACGAAATAAAGGCAATTATATCCTCTATAAACAAAGAAAAAGTACAAAAAGAAGAGATCATAAATAAATTGAACAGCGAACTCGAGATGTTGAAATCAAGACAATATGAAGTGTCAACATTGAAACTAAGAGAAGAATTTTTACACAACGAGATTGTTCGTCTTACAAAGGAATATGAACAACTACAGAATGAATACAAACAAATCTCAGCAAAGAAAGCAGAAAGTATTAAAGAACTTAAATGTTCATGTGAACAAAAAATAAAACAGATCAAAGAAGAACTTGAGCAACAAAAAAAGTTTTATGAACAAGAAATTCAAAAACTTAAAAACAGGTTTGCTATATTAAAGCGCAGAAAAGAACGTTTAATTAAACTACAGCAAAAACAAAAAGAAAAGTTTTTATCTCAACAAGAAGAACTTGAAAAACAAATTATTGTCGCAAAAAATGAATATGAGAAAAAAAGGTTAGAGTTGGAAACGCAAATAAGAGAATCTATTAATAAATTAGAAAATGATTATGAAAGAATAAAACAAAATGTTGAAACAGTTAAATCTAAACTTGCTGAGTATCTACAACAATATAACGATAAAATTTCAGAACTAAAAAAAAGAAGTGAAATCAGAGAAGAGAGAATTAAGAAAGATGTTAACAAATCTATTGAAAAATACAAACAAATATCTGAATTATTAAATCAACAAATTGAGAGTCTGAAATTAGAAAACAAACAAACTACACAACAACTCTCAGATGAAAAAACAGAGTTTGAAAACAAAATTTTTGTGCAAAAACAACGTATTGAAACTTTCCAATCACAAATTGAACAAATAGTTTCAAAAATAACTGCTGCAAAAGAAGAACTTGCAAAATTTGAAGAACAAGTTAAATCTGTTGAACAACAAGTGTTTAATAAGTTTGATGAGATAACAAATACACTTGCTGAACAAAAGAAACAAGTTATAGCAAAGCTGGAGAGGATACTTAGTATGGAGGAAGGGGTTATTAAAGAAATTTCTGAAAAATCAAGGAGTTTTAATAAAGTATGAAGTCGGTAACAGAATATTTGTGGTTTAATACAAATAAAAAAATAGAATTTATAAACATTACTGAAAAAATACAAAAAATTGTTCAAAAAAGTAAAATAAAAGAAGGGATCTGTTTGATTAATGCTATGCATATAACAGCATCGGTGTTTGTTAATGACGAAGAAGATGGACTGAAAGAAGATTTTAAAGAATGGCTTGAAAAACTTGCTCCTACAAACCCAGAATTATACAAACATAATCTTACAGGAGAAGATAATGGACATGCTCATCTTAAAAGAACAATTATGGGTAGAGAGGTAGTAATAGCAATTACTAACGGGAAGCTTGATTTGGGGCCATGGGAACAAATATTTTATGGCGAATTTGATGGACAACGACCTAAAAGAGTTCTTGTTAAAATTATTGGAGAATAATAGAAGGAGAAAAAAATATAGTGGTGGTATTACTCTATTTAATAAACTATAAATTTTGTAAGTTTTTCTTTGCTTACTTTCTTTTTTCCTAAAAAGAAAGTAAGTTTCACATGAAACAATTTTTAAAATTATTAGTTTTTCAATCATTATTATTTTCCCAAGATTATCAATTTTTTGAAAAATTTTTTGGTTTTTATAAATTCAAAATCTATAGTTCAAAAAAAGAAATAGGATTTATAAATTTAAAAATTTCATCTTGTACTGTTCACGAAGAAAATAAGGAATTTACTTTGCCTGTATTTGTTTCAGAAATAGAAAGTTATACAGACATTCCAATACTATTTTTTATTGGTGAGACATATAATAATGAAATTGAGTATTATGATAGCAATTTTATACCATTAAATTCAAAAATAATTACAAAAGATAAGAAAGATGAATTTGTTACTATAATGCGAACAGATGTATTAAACAAAAGTGAATACAAGTGTATTCTTAAAAAAGAGAAAAGGAAAGTTATTATAAAAGAAATAAATTTCTCACCACCTATAATCACAGCTGGCAATGCTATACCATTGATTACAACTTTATGGGATTTTGAAAAAGAAAAGAGCAAAAAGTTTTATTTCATTGACAAAGATAAATTTGATATAAAAGAAATGAATTTAGAGTATTTAGGTGAGACACAAGATGGGTTATTCAAGATAAAGCTTACTTTACCATATTTTGGTGCAAGATTTATAATTTATTTAGATAAGAACAAGCAGATTAAATATGCTGAAGGTTTAGGATTAAAAATTTATGCAGTAGAATAAATGTTTCATGTGAAACATTTATAAAAAGTATTGATTTTTCAATAAAAATTTATAACAAAATTTTGAAGATGTAATTGATAAAAATAAACAGATAGTTTATACCTAAAACCCATATAATACATCCTATCAAGCTACCTAATATCATTACTATAAAAGATTTTTTTCTATTAAGGTTTTTTGAGACATATCTTAATACTGAAGCAGCGCAGATGCCTCCTGTATAAACAGGAAGCGATGCTAAAACAAAGATGCCAAGATATTGCAATTTACGGAATTTGTTAAAAAAAGGTTTTTGTTCTATAATTTTTTCATCAGGAAAAATTTTTGTTAAAAACTTAAGTTTTTCAGAAATCTTTGCACCTTCAAGAATTTTTGTATAAATTGTTGCTTGTAACATATCTAAACAGAAGGCAATTAAAACAGCATAAAGTTTGCCAACACCTGCTAAAAGGTTTACAGGTATATTAACTAAATGATTAAAAAAAATTTTTATAATGTTCAAAATTTGAACAATTATGGTTATTCCCGTCATATTCAAAAAAATTTATAAAAATATGGGACGAGATTCAATAGAAAAATATAAAAAATAGTTGACAAAACCATAAAAATTTGTTTATAATAATTATTGAATGGATAACAAAACAACTAATATAGTAAAAAATGCCAAAGGTATAACCTTAGTTGAACTTATTGTTGGTATTTTACTTATATCTTTAGTTATACTTATTTTCACAGGAAGTTTTGGCAATATTTCTCGTGCAATTCTTGCTTCAAAAGCAAAAACTTTAGCTACAAATTTAGCTCAAGAAAAAATACAGATTCTTCGTCAGATGCCCTATCACAAAATTTTGGTTACTCCATCACCCTCATATCTTACAGAATTTTCTCCACCTATCCCTTATGATACAGAATATTTCCCGCCAGAAAACATTTTAGAAGGGGGTCAGCAATTCACAAGATATACTTATGTATATCCTGTTCAAGAAGTTGATGGTAAATTGGAGAAGATACCACCAACTTCGCCTGATGTTGGACTAAAATGTATTGAAGTTTCTGTTGTATATCAGACTGCGTATGGGAAAAAAGTTGTGAGGTTGAAAACTGTTGAAACAAATCCTGAGATTACAGCATTTAAAGGGATCATTCAAGGAACTGTAAGAGATAAACAAACATTTGCATACTTAAAAGATGTTTTAGTAACTGTAGCAGAAAATATTGGTTGCAGAGATTATACTGATGCAAATGGTAATTATTTAATAAAAGTTCCGTATGGAAGTTATTCAGTTGTTGCATCAAAACGAGGATATTTTACTGAAATAAAACAAGTTTCAGTTGGTGTTGCACCACAAACTCTAAATTTTGATTTACAACCAATGTCTTCTGGAACAGTTTTTGGTTATGTATGGTTAAATGACAGAATACTAATTTCGCAAGTAGTAGGTTCTACAAAAAATGCTGAAGGATTCTCTCAAGAATATATTGAATTATACAATCCAACAACATTTTATTGGCAGATGGCTTTATCTGAGTATGAAGGTATCATTGGGCTAAAATATCAATCAACTGCTGATACTTTTATCTCCACTATTCCTTTAAGATATATAAATTTGTTAATACCACCGTTTTCATATTATTTAATTGCAAACACTACTACAGTAACAGTTGCTGGTGTGACGGTACAAGCGGATGCTGTATATTCAACAGCAGCTGTTGGTTATCCAAATATAATAAAAACAAGAGAAGAAGACGGACCATTCTATGCAGGAGGTGGTGTTGGTATCTATTTTATTGATTCAAACAGATGGATAGATATTGTAGGTTGGGATTGGAACGAAGGTGCAAAATCTGCTCCTATTTATGAAACTGATGGTA
>CAZFSG010000033.1:12072-13913 GCA_964521665.1 uncultured Elusimicrobia bacterium | reverse complement strand
CATCGTTAGCAAAAATGAAGATGCAAGAACTTATAAAACTTGCTAAAGAACTTAAAATTGAGAATATTGAAGGATTAAAAAAACAACAACTTATATCAAAAATTATTGAAGTGCAATCTCAAACAGGAGGTCTTATGTATAACGAAGGTGTTCTTGAGATACTGCCGGACGGGTTTGGTTTCTTACGTTCACCAAATTTTAATTATCTACAAAGTAACGAAGATATTTATATTTCACCATCACAAATTAAACGTTTTGGATTAAGAAAAGGCGATACTGTAGGTGGTTATGTTAGACCACCAAAAAATGATGAAAAATACTATGCTTTATTACAAATAAAAACAGTTAACAATGTTGATCCTGAGAAACTTCGTGGAAGACCATTGTTTGATAATTTAACACCTTTGTATCCACAAGAACGTATTATTTTAGAAACTACTCCTGATGAAATTTCGACACGCGTTATAGATTTATTAACACCTTTGGGGAAAGGACAACGTGCGTTAATAAACGCACCACCAAGAACTGGAAAAACTGTTTTGTTACAAAAAATTGCTAATGCAATAACAAAAAACCATCCTGAAATAAAACTTATTGCATTACTTATTGATGAACGACCAGAAGAAGTTACTGATATGATGAGGTCAGTAAAATGTGAGGTTATATCTTCAACATTTGATGAACCAGCAGAACGACATGTACAAGTTGCAGAAATGGTCTTAGAAAAAGCAAAACGGTTAGTAGAACATAAATATGATGTTGTGATATTACTTGATTCTATTACAAGATTAGCACGTGCATATAACACAATTACACCTTCAAGTGGTCGTGTTCTTTCAGGTGGGTTAGACGCTACTGCACTGCAACGACCAAAACGGTTCTTTGGTTCTGCAAGGAATGTTGAAGAAGGAGGATCGTTAACCATTATAGCCACGGCTTTAGTAGAGACAGGTTCAAGGATGGACGATGTTATTTTTGAAGAGTTTAAAGGAACTGGTAATATGGAAATTTATCTTGATAGACGTCTTGCTGATAGAAGGATATTCCCAGCTATTGATATTACTCGTTCTGGGACAAGAAAAGAAGAACTTTTGATACCAGAAAAAGATCTTAAAAAAATTTGGTTGTTAAGAAAAGCCTTGATGCAACTTCCACCTATTGAAGCAATGGAACGGTTGATTGCTGAATTAAAACGTACAAAATCTAATGCTGAGTTTTTAAAATCAATAAGTGAAAAATTATCCGACGAAGAAATAGAAGATTTCCTTAAATAAAAAATTACTTTTCATTAATTTTGTCTCTTCTTTATGAACAAGTCAAAAAGTTTGTATTATTCATTTTTAGATGGTATTTTTGCCTCTATTATGACAGGGTTTACAATGAACTATGTGGTTCCGTTTGGATTAGTGTTAGGAGCAAAAGATGGTCATATTGCTTTATTAAATGCGTTACCACAATTGTTTAGTTCTATTTCACAGCTTCAAAGCGCAGAAATCGTTGATAAGTTAAAAAGTAGGCTTAGAATTATAACATTTTTTGTGTTCTTACATGGAATAAGTTATTTATTTATAGTTACATTATTATTTGTTCCACAGAATGTTAAAATACAATGGTTTATATTTTTGTCTACTTTATCTTCTGTATTGACTTCAATAGCTGCTCCTGCGTGGTGGTCATTGATGAGTGATACTGTAGATAAAGATAGATATGGTGAGTATTTTGCATGGCGCAGCAAAGTATTAGGTTTTATAAGTTTAGTTTCATCTTTTTTAGCAGGATGGTTTTTATCTGTTATAAAAAATAAATTAAGTGGATTTATAATTTTGTTTTTTTCAGCAGGG
>CAZFSG010000033.1:0-11972 GCA_964521665.1 uncultured Elusimicrobia bacterium | reverse complement strand
GCAGATAAAATTGGTAATGTTAAAGTAATAAAAGTTTCAGGATTGTTGATTTGTATTTTACCAATCTTATGGATTTTTTCAAAAAATTTTTTTTATCTAATTTTGATAAACAGTTTTGCAGGTTATGTTTGGGCAGGGTTTAACCTTTCTACAGTAAATTTTATTTTTGATGTTGCATCACAAGAAACAAGGACACGTTGTGTCGGATATTTTAATTTTACAAACGGGTTGTTTATTTTTTTAGGAACACTTTTTTCAGGATGGTTAGCCACACATCTGCCAGGTGTAGTTAATAATTCAAAATTGTTAACATTATTTTTGTTATCCGGTATATTACGAACAGTAGTTATTTTCATTTTCAGAAATAAATTTTATGAAGTTAAAAAAGTTGAGTATGTTGAAACAAAAAATTTTCTTTTAACAGTATTAGGTGTGAAACCTGTTTTAGATTTTAGTAAAGATTTGTTTTATCCATTGTTGCACAGGTTGAATAAAGAATAAAAAATTTGTAGTAGTTACATATATGAACAATAAGCGTATAGTTATAAAGATCGGATCTCATTTGATAATAAAAGGTGGAGATGATTTTTTAATATCTGTTGCACAACAGGTTAAAAAGTTAAAAGATAGTGGTCATCAAGTAATTATTGTATCATCAGGAGCTATTGCTACAGGTCTTAAAGAATATAAAATTTTGTCAAAACCTAAAAGTATTATTGAAAAACAGTCATATGCAGCAATAGGTCAACCGTTGTTAATGAACAAATATATTGAAGTTTTTAAACCTTATAATATAAAAGTAGCACAAGTGTTGTTAACAAGAGAAGATTTTGATGTTCGTCAAAGATATTTAAATATAAGAAATACATTAAACTATTTAATAAAAATAGGTGTTGTACCAATAATAAATGAAAACGATACCGTAGCAGTTGAGGAAATTAAAGTTGGTGATAATGATACATTATCAGCAGTTGTTGCAACAAAACTTAATGCTGATATTTTGATATTATTAACCGATGTTGATGGTGTGTATGACAAAGATCCGAACAAATATCCAGATGCAAAAATTATTGAAGAAGTAAAAAATATTGAAGAAATAGAGAAAAAATGTATGATTTCTACAAAAACAAAATTTTTTTGTGGTACTGGTGGGATGAAAACAAAACTTGATGCTGCAAAAATTTGTGTTGCAAACGGAGTTAAAGTTGTTATTGGAAATGGGTTAAAAGAAAATATTATAGTTGATATTGTAAATGGTAAGAAAGTTGGAAGTAGGTTTTTACCAACAACTTTGACAAAAATTTCATCAAAGAAAAAATGGATAAAATATATCAGCAGACCTAAAGGAAAAATTTTTGTTGATGAAGGTGCTGCAAAAGCTATATTAGAACAACATAAAAGTTTGTTACCTGTTGGTATTAAAAAAATTGAAGGTGAGTTTAACAAAGGTGATGTTGTAAGTATATATTCCCTTGATGGTGAAGAACTTGCAAGAGGTATTACAAACTATAACGCTGAAGAAGTCGAACTTTTTAAACAAAAGAAATCAGAACAAATTAAAAAGTTATACCCACAGCTTCCTTTTGAAGAAGTTGTCCATGTTGATAATATGGTAATTATAAAAAATAAATAAATAAGGGTTGTTTTTAAAAAAAGTTTAAAATTAAATTTAAACTGATAAAAGAATTTGTAGTTGTGTTCTACAATTTTAGAGATATAAAATCTTGTATTTGCCAATTTTTGAAGTAAAGATAATGTTAATTGCAATAACGCGGTTATTACAGTCTAAAAAATAGTGCTGATGTAAAATCACCAGATACAATAGTAATTTGTATCTGTAAACTTTAGTCTGCGTATATTTACGCAACCTAAAGGTTGCGGCACCAGTAGATTGCGGATTGTGAATTATTTGTAGTCGTAGAGTTCAGTCTGCGTATATTATTTTGTAGTTGCAGACCTTGGGCTGTTAAAATAAGCAAAGCAAGCTTTCTAACTACAGTTTTTATTTATTTTGTAGTAGCAAACCTTAGTTTGCTAAAAATGTGATTTGTCCTTAATGTGAAGGTGCAGGTGAAATTACAAAAAAAGCAACAACACGGTTGTTGCGGTCCAAAAGATAGCGCTGATATAAAATCAGCGGATACAATATACGATACGGTTTTGTTAAAACTTACAGTGATTAGCATTTAGTTAGAAGTAAGAATATATTTAACAAAATGGAAATAGGTATAATAGGACTACCAAATGTAGGAAAGTCATCACTTTTTTCTTTACTTACCAAAATTTCTGTCCCAATAGAAAAATTTCCGTTCACTACTATACAACCAAACATAGGTATTGTTGAAGTTCCTGATGAAAGGTTTGAATTTATAACTTCTGTTTTGAAACCACAAAAAAAAGTTCCTCCTACAATAAAGTTTGTAGATATTGCAGGACTAGTCAAAGGTGCATCAAAAGGTGAAGGGTTAGGTAACAGATTTCTTGCGAATATTCGTGAAGTTGATGCAGTTGTGCATGTTTTAAGATATTTTTTTGATGATACTGTTTCAAGTTCAATAGGTAAAATAGATCCTGTTGAAGAAATAGATGTTATAAATTTAGAACTTATCCTTGCTGACCTCGAAGTTATATCAAAATATAAAGAAAAACTTAAACATAGACAAAAATTAGGTGATAGTTCTGTTGTTGAGGAAGTAGAGTTTTTAGAACAACTTGTAGAGTTGTGTAATAATTATGTAAATAGTAAAAGTTTGTCTACAATAAGAGAGTTTGCAAACAAAAACAAATTAAAATTTAAAGATAAAGAATTACAATCTTTTTTAAACCAGTTGTTGATAACAAAAAATTTTTTGTATGTATTAAACTATGATGAGAATGTTGACAGAAAACAACTTGAAAAAAAATCTGAAGAAATTAGTTCTTATACCAGCTGTCCTGTTTTACCTTTATGTATAAAATTTGAATTAAGTTTAGCTGAGTTTCAAAACGAAGAAAAAGAAAGTTTAAGAAAAGAATATGGGATACCAAGTTCAGAACTTAACAATTTTATTAAAAATTCAGTAAAAATTTTAAATCTTATAACTTTTTATACTGTAGTAGGAGATGAACATCGTGCATGGTTAATAAAAGAAAACTCTTCTGTTTTAGACGCTGCTGCTAAAATACATACGGAGATAAAAGAAGGATTTATTAACGCAGAAGTTGTCCCGTTTGAAAAATTTCAACAAACTCCAGATCTTAAACTTTTATATCAAAACGGCGATGTTAAAATTTGTGGTAAGGACTATGTTGTGCAAGACGGTGATATTATAAAAATAAACTTTCGTTCCAAAACTTGACATTATACTGATTAGTTTTGTATTCTATATATTATGAATTTTGACGCATTAATTTTTATGTTATCAAGTTGGGGTATAGTTACAGGTCTTCTACTATATTGTTTTATAAAAGTTATAAAAAAAGGAAAAACAAATGAATAAAGAGAAACGACTTCAACTCGGGTTATTAAAAATAGGTGAACTTGCTGAACGTGCAAACCTCCCTATTTCTACTTTGAAGTATTATACTGATATAGGTCTTTTACGTGTAGTTGATTATATGGAAGGCGGGTTCAGATTGTATAATGAAAAAGAGTCGTTGCTCAGATTAAAACGTATAAGAGAACTTCTATCACAAAATTATTCTATCAAAGAAATAAAAGAAAATATTGATAAAATAATAGTGTATAAACTTTTAGTTGTTGATGATGAACCTTTTGTTCATGATTTTGTTAAAGAAGCATTAAGTGATTTTGAAGATATAGAGGTAAAGTCAGCATATGATGGTTTCACAGCAGGTATCACTGTTAACGAATACTTACCTGATTTAATAATTTTAGACCTTCTTTTACCAGGTATTGATGGATTCAAAGTATGTACAGAGATTAAAAACAATCCTAAACTTAAAGGTATTAAAATTTTGGCTGTTACAGGATATGATTCGCCTGAACATAAACAAAAAATTTTGGCAGCAGGTGCTGACGATTATTTAGCAAAACCTATAGAACTTAACATTTTCAGAGAAAAAGTTAAACAATTGTTAGGTATTTAAAAGGAGAAGAAAAATTAATTTTCTTCTTCCCTTATAAATTTCATCCTTATCTTTTTAAATCTTGTATTAAAAAATTCTAAAGATAAGGTAAATTAGTATGGATGAAAAAAATGGTGTGTTAATGTTAGAGACAGGTGTGTTTTTCAAAGGTAGAATTTTTGGTTATATAGGTGAAACTTCGGGTGAAGTAATTTTTAATACAGGTATGGTTGGGTATGAGGAGATTCTTACCGACCCATCTTACAAAGGACAGATTGTTGTAATGACTTACCCACATATAGGTAATTATGGGATCACATATTACGATTTTGAATCTGTCCAACCGCAAGTTGAAGGGTTTGTTGTTTCAGAATTTTCAAAAATATGTTCTAACTGGCAAGCAAAACATAATATAGAGTTTTTGTTTAAGAAATATAAAATAGTTGGTTTAGAAAATGTTGACACTCGTGCATTGACGAAATATATAAGAACAAAAGGTGCGATGCGCGGTATAATTTCTACAGAAACAGATTTAAAAAAACTTTATAGTAAAGTTCAAAAGGTTCCTTCTATAATAGGTCAAGATTTAGTAAAAAAAGTTTCATGTAAAGAAGTTTATGAACCATTCAAACAAAAAGGTAAAGATGATATTGTAAGTTACGCATTAAACAAAAATTTGTTTGTTAATTATGATGGTGTAGTAACAAAATATAAAGTTGTAGTTATAGATTGTGGTTGTAAGTTTAATATATTAAGATGGTTAAGGAAAGTTGGTTGTGATTTAATAGTTGTTCCTGCAGAAACTACAGCTGAAAAAATATTAAGTTTTACACCAGATGGTATTTTTTTGTCTAACGGTCCTGGTGATCCTGAAGGAGTACCTTATGTGTATAAAACATTAGAAAAACTAATTTCTTATTCTGTTAATCATAATAAATACTTACCTATTTTTGGTATTTGTTTAGGTTGTCAAATGATAGGTTTAGCATTTGGTGGGAAAACTTACAAATTGAAGTTTGGTCATCATGGGATCAACCATCCAGTAAAAAATTTTGATACACAAAAAGTTGAGATTACATCACAGAACCATAATTTTGCAGTAGAAATTGAAGAAGTTGAAGGTAAATTTTATGTTAAAGGTAACAAAGACCTAATTGTTACACATATAAATTTAAACGATTATTCTTGCGAAGGGATTGAACATAAAAGTTTGCCTATATTTGCAGTACAGTATCATCCTGAATCAGCACCAGGACCTAACGATTCAAAGTATTTGTTTGAAAAATTTGTAGAATTGATGGAGAAGAAATCAAATTATGCCAAAACGTAAAGATATTAAAAAGATACTTATAATAGGTTCTGGACCTATTGTTATTGGTCAAGCATGCGAGTTTGATTATTCTGGTACACAGGCAATTAAAGCATTAAAAAAAGAAGGTTATAAAGTTGTACTTGTAAATTCTAATCCTGCCACAATTATGACTGATCCTGAATTTGCGGATGCTACCTATATAGAACCACTTATTCCTGAAGTTTTAGAACGAATTATTGAGAAAGAACGTCCTGAAGCGTTGTTACCAACTTTAGGTGGACAAACCGCTTTGAACTTAGCAGTGAAACTTTATGAAGCAGGTGTTTTAGAAAAATATAATGTTGAACTTATTGGTGCAAAAGTAGATGCAATACGTCGTGGTGAAGATAGAAGGTTGTTTAAAGAAACGATGGCTAAAGCAGGTCTTGATTTACCAAAAAGTGGGTTTGCATATAGTTTAGATGAGGCTGAAAAAGTTGCAAAAGAAATAGGTTTCCCGTTGATAATCCGTCCATCATTTACTTTAGGTGGGACAGGATCAAAAATTGTTTTTACAGAAGAAGAGTTTGTTGAAGCAGCAAAAAATGCGTTGCAGTCATCAATGATATCAGAGATACTCATAGAAGAATATCTTAACGGATGGAAAGAATATGAACTTGAAGTAATGCGTGATTGTAAAGACAACTGTGTTGTTGTATGTTCGATAGAAAATTTTGATCCTATGGGGGTACATACTGGTGATTCTATCACAGTGGCGCCAGCTCAAACTTTAACTGACAAAGAGTATCAGAGGATGCGTGATATGGCGTTTAAATGTATTCGTGCAGTAGGTGTGGAAACCGGAGGTTCAAATATACAGTTTGCTGTTCATCCACAGACTGGACGTATTGTTATAATTGAGATGAACCCGCGTGTGTCACGATCTTCAGCGTTAGCGTCAAAAGCAACTGGTTTCCCAATTGCAAAAATAGCAGCACTTTTAGCAGTAGGTTATACTTTAGATGAAATACCTAATGATATAACTAAAAAAACGCCTGCTTGTTTTGAACCAACAATAGATTATGTTGTTGTAAAGATTCCTAAATTTGCTTTTGAAAAATTTAGACCTGTGTCAAAAAATGGTAAAAAAGATTATTCATACCAAATTTTAGGTTCACAAATGAAATCTATTGGCGAAGTAATGGCTATCGGTAGAACTTTTAAAGAAGCGTTACAAAAAGCGTTACGCGGGTTAGAAATTAATAGAAGTGGACTTGATAATGAAAGTTTTATTGAACAAATAAAAGATTTTACTGAAGAAAAAAAACAGGAGTTGATAAAAAGTATAGAATATAAGCTGAGAAATCCTAATTGTGACAGAATTTTTAATATTAAATATGCTTTGATGTTAGGAAAAACAGTTGAAGAAATATCTGAACTTTCCGGTATTGATAAATGGTTTATTTATCAGATAAAAGAAATTGTGGATAAAGAATTAGAATTAAAAAGTATAGCAAAAAATAAAATTGATAATAAAAAATTTATTGAAATTATTGCTGAAGCAAAAAGTTATGGTTTTTCTGATAAACAAATATCAAATTTGTTAAAAATTTCTGAAGACAAAGTTGTTAAGTTTAGAATAAAAAATAATTTGGTTGCAAACTATAAAGTAGTAGACACTTGTGCAGCAGAGTTTGAATCGTACACACCATATTTCTATTCTACATATGATGGTGTTTTATCTCGAGATAAATTCAGTATCTTTAGGAAAACAAAACAAAAAGAAGCTGTAGGTTATTTTAATGAAACTATTGAATATCATAAAAACAAAGATAAGGTTATAGTTTTAGGTTCAGGACCAAATCGTATTGGTCAAGGAATAGAGTTTGATTATTGTTGTGTGCATGCAGTTATGGCAATAAAAGAAGAAGGTTATGAAGCTATAATGGTTAACTGTAATCCTGAAACAGTTTCAACTGATTATGATACTGCTGATAAACTTTATTTTGAACCTATTACTTTTGAAGATGTATACAATATCTATAAAACAGAACAAAGTATTGCAAAACAAACACGTACTAAGCTTTTAGGTGTTATACTACAATTTGGTGGACAAACACCACTTAATATATCAAAAAAATTAAAATCTTACGGTGTAAGAATTTTAGGGACACAGCCAGAAAGTATTGCTTTAGCTGAAGACAGAGAACTTTTTGCAAAAGTGTTAAGAAAACTGAAGTTGCCCTATCCTGAACATGGTTATGCAAGAAGTTATAAAGAAGCATTAAAAATTGTCCAACAGATAGGATACCCAGTGATAGTAAGGCCTTCTTATGTATTAGGTGGGCGTGCAATGGAAGTTATCTACGATGAAAATTCTTTAAAAGAATACTTGGAAGAACTTTTTGAAACTTCAGCAGTAACAACAAAAGATGTATCAAATGTTGTAATAATTGACAGGTTTTTAGAAGAAGCAGTTGAACTTGATGTAGACGCTATATGTGATGGTAAGGATACTTTTGTTGCAGCAATCATGGAACATATTGAAGCAGCAGGTGTACATTCTGGCGACAGTGCATGCGTTATACCACCAGTTTCTTTAACTACTCAACAAATACAAACTGTTTGTAAATATGTTGAAGTTTTGTCAAAAGAATTAAAAGTGAAAGGATTAATGAATTTACAATTAGCGATAAAAGACGGAATTATTTATATATTAGAAGTTAATCCACGTGCATCAAGAACTGTACCATATGTGTCAAAATCAATAGGGTTGCCAATTGCAAAAGTTGCTACAAAAGTTATACTTGGACACAGAATAAAAGATTTGCTTAAAAAATATAATTTTTCACAAGAAAAAGTTTTTTCTCTTAAGTATTATACAGTTAAAGAAGTTGTTTTACCATTTCAAAAATTTGCTGATGTAGATATAGTTTTATCACCAGAGATGCGCTCTACTGGCGAAGTTATGGGTATTGACAAAACATTTCCTTTAGCATATGCAAAATCACAATTTGCTGCTAATAATAACATCCCATTAAATGGCAAGATATTGTTTAGTTTAAATGATAAAGATAAACAAAAAGGGTTAAAAATTGCAAAAGAGTTTTATAACTTAGGATTCAAAATTGTTGCTACTGCAGGAACAGCTGCGTTTTTTATTAAACATGGTCTAGAATGTCAAAAAGTTAACAAACTTTCAGAAGGAAGACCTAATATAGTTGATATAATTTCAAACCATGAAGTTCAACTTGTAATAAACACGCCTACCGGGAAAGGAAGATCGTTTTCAGACGGATTCTTTATTCGTAGAACCGCTACTATTAATAATATACCTATAATTACTACATTAGAAGCGGCAAGATCTGTGGTTGAATCTATTAAAGAACTGAAGAAGGATTATAATGTTGAGGACCAAAAAATTAAATTTGATGTCCTTCCATTACAAAAATGGTTTCATTAAAAAATAGTTCCTTTTGTTAAATCATTTTCAATCTACTGAATATAATTTTGAAAATCCTAAATTAGTTAATTGTACTCCATCAATAGTTGCATCATGGACAGTCCCAATAAAATTTTTCCTTTATATAGTTTTTATTCCATTATTTACAAAGAAAAGAAAATTATATCTTCTTGACAAATAAATTTAAATTTTGTAAAAAGAAATCCCGCCTAAGATGAATAACAAAGAAATTATAAAAAAACTGCCAAAAATTGACCTGCATAGACATTTAGATGGTTCTGTCCGTGTTGAAACAATTCTTGAGTCTGCTAAAAAACATAATTTTAAATTACCAACATATGATGTTAACAAACTTAAAAGATATGTACAGGTATCACCAAAATGTAAGTCGTTAACTGAATTTCTTAAAACATTTGATTTTTTTTATGATATATTAAAATTTCCTGATGTTTTAGAACGGATAAGTTATGAAGTTTGTGAAGACGCTGCAAAAAAAGAAAATATAAAATATTTAGAAATACGTTTTGCACCACCTCTACAAACAAACAAAAATTTTTCAGAAGAAGATGTTGTAAAAAGTGTGCTTAGCGGCATTAAATATGGTCAAAAAGAATTTGGTATAAAAGTAGGAGTAATTCTTTGTTTATACAGGTATCATACTGTTAGTGAAGAACAAAATTGGAAAACATTAAAACTTGCAGAAAAATATTTTGGTGATGGTGTTGTTGGTATTGACTTAGCAGGAGATGAATCAAAATATAGTGTGGTGTTATACAAAAAATTTTTTGAATATGCGAAGTGTTGTGGTATACCAATTAGTTGTCATGCAGGAGAAGCAGGTGAACCACAAGAAGTTTACTACGCAATAAAATTTGGTGCAAAAAGGATTGGGCACGGAACAAAGATTTATAAAGATAAAAAAATAATGGAATTTGTTAAAGATAGTAATGTTGCATTAGAGGTTTGTCTTACTTCAAATGTTCAAACACAAGTGGTTAAAGATATTAAATATCATCCTGTTAAAAAATTTTATGATTATGGTATAAAGATAACAATAAACACTGATGATCCTTCAGTCTCAGGAATTGATTTAAACCATGAACTAAGTTTAGCAAACAAAGTGTTTAAAATTTAGTATTGAAGATTTAAAAAAGATTATTTTAACTGCAGCAGAAACAAGTTTCTTAAATAACAAAACAAAAAAAATGTTAATCTAACAAATTAAAAAAGAAAGTTCTGTTAATTAAAAATGATATTCTTTGAGCTACAAAAAATTAATCAAACAACAATGTATTTCGGATTTCGAATTGCGGATTTATAATTTGGTAGTCGCAGGCTTTAGCCTGCGTAATTTCGCCAAAAAGAATCTTATTTTTTAATTTTTTGTCCACACAATTATAGAGTTGTTCATAAACGTCATAAAATAGATACCAAAACGAAAAAGAAATGGAGAAATAAAAATATGACATACAAAGAATCTGAGTTTCCACAAATGTTAGAAGTTTTAGTTAATTATATTAAAAAAGGTATCCCTGCAGAAGAAATTGTTACCCAAGCATATAATTTGTATAAAGAGGTACCTATTTATGTTGGTATTGTAAATATGTGTTTAGAAAATTTGGTCAAACAACAAAATATTTCCCAACTTAAGAAAGGTGATTCAGTGATCATAAGAGATAAAAATGACACATATAAAGCAATTGTGGAAAAAATTGATAAAAATAATATATATTTGAAAAATGTAAGAATTATTTCTGCTAAGAAAAAATTGAAGTTGCGCGTTAATGATAGACAAAAAATTTATAAAATTGAAAAAGATGTTCTTGGTAAACTTTGGCCTTCGCTAAAGTTTAAAAAACATAAGGAGACCTAAATATGCAACAAGAAGTTTTACAAAAAGGTGTTTATATAATTTCAGGACCTAATAAAATAAGAGTTGTTTCAGGTGAAGTTGAAGCAATAGGGAAAAAGTTTCAAAAAGAAGAAGGGGTTTTTATTCCTGAAGGAAAAAGAATACCAATTGAAGTGCAAACAGTTTCTGTTGTAGAAATTGAGAAACAAAATTTAGTTGAAAAAGTTCAAACAAGAACTATTCCTGAAGATTGGGATAAAGTTGTAGATTATTTAATATCAAAAAAAATTAATTCGGTAATAATTTTTGGCGAAGTTGATACTGGAAAAACATTTTTTTCTACATATATAGTAAACAAACTTTTAGCAAAAAATTTAATACCTTCAGTATTAGATTGTGATACAGGACAGTCGGATATAGGTCCACCGTCTACATTAGGAGTTGCAGTATTTAAAAAACCTATCCTTTTTATGACAGAAGTTGAACCAAATAAACTTTATTTTGTTGGTTCCCACTCGCCGTCAGAACATTTTTTGTATTATTTATGTGGATTCACAAAATTAGTTAAGTATGGGATAGAAGATTCTGATATTGTAATTATTGACACACCAGGCTGGGTTTTAGGCGATGGTGGAAGAATGTTAAGAAATTCAGAAGTTGAAATTTTAAGATCGTTAGGGACAAACTTTGTTGTAATTCTTCTTCAAAGGAAAAACGAAGTTGAACATTTAGTTGTGACTTTGCCAAAAGATAAAGTTATAAAACTTGCAGTATCAAAAAAAGCATCATATACTTCTGCTGAAGAAAGAAAGAAATTACGTGAATTTGTTTACAAAAAATATTTTTCTCAACTTGAAAAAATTGAATTAGATTTTGATAAAATAAAAACCGATCGCGTATATTTTCTTACAGGTCAACAAGTTCAAATACAAAAAGAAATAAGATCGTCAAACATTTTGTGGATAGAAAAACTTCCCGGATTTGAAGGGTTATACGTTGTTTCTGAAAAATTGTTAAGTCAAAAAGAACATGAAGTATTTAAAGAGATTTATGATGTTAAAAAAATTAGAAATGTAACAAAAAAAGATTTTGACAATGTAATTGTTTCATTGTTGGACGAAGAACATGAAGTTATTTGCTTAGGGATAATAGAAGAAATCGATTTCGTTAATAAAAAGATGTATATATATGTGCCAAAAGGGAACGAAAACAAAGATATTAAAATTGTCCAATTTGGTTCTTTAAAACTCACTTCAGATATAAAAGAAGCTGGGTTTGTAGAACCAGGAATTTTGTAA
>CAZFSG010000032.1:0-15092 GCA_964521665.1 uncultured Elusimicrobia bacterium | reverse complement strand
GATAAAAAAATAGTTGATATTGTTTTAAAAAAAGTTGGTAAAGCATTAGGTGACTATAAAATGATAGATAATGATGATAAAATTCTTATTGCGATTTCTGGAGGTGAAGATAGTATAACCTTGTTTGATGTCTTAAAAGAAAAACAAAAGTATTTACCTATTAAATATACTCTTTATTCCGTATATATAGATTTTTTTGGTAGCGAATATTCCAATAGTAATTTAGAAAAATATTTAAAAGAACATTCTGTTGAACAGTTTGTTATCAAAAAAGATTTGGTTAATACACAAAGGAAATTTAGTTGTTTTTGGTGTAGTTGGAATAGAAGGAAAGAAATTTTTTTGTTAGCAAAAAAACTTGGTTGTAAAAAAGTTGCTTTGGGTCATAATTTGGATGATATCATTGTAACATTTTTGATGAATTTGTTTTACCATGGTGAAATTTCTACAATGCCACCAAAGTTAGAAATGTTTAAAGGCGAGATAGTTTTAATACGTCCCTTAGTATATGTTACAAAAGATGAAATACATAAATATGTAGAATATAAAAAATTGCCATTGTTAAATTCTAAATGTCCATATCAATCTGATGAAAATTTTCAAAGAAGAAAATATCTTATGGAACTTGTTAATCAACTTCAAACATATTGGCCTAATATAAAAAAGAATATATTTAATAGTCTTAAAAAAATAAAATATGAATATCTGCCATAAATTATTTTGAAGAAGTAAAAAAGGAACGCGAAAATGAAAATATATGAAGAAGAACTTGCAGTAAAAACTACTAAAAGAATAGAATTTGTTAATATAACACATAAAGTTGAAGAAGTAGTGAAAAATTCAAATATTTCAAATGGAATTTGTTATATTTTTGTTCCACATACTACTGCTGCAGTAACTATTAATGAAGATGCTGATCCTGATGTTGTTAATGACATTATTTCAAAACTTAATGTTCTTGTTCCTAAAAACGAAAGTTTTTATAACCATATGGAAGGTAATTCAGATGCACATATTAAATCATCATTGATAGGTGTGTCATTAGAAGTTTTTGTTAACAATAAAAAACTTAAGTTGGGTAGGTGGCAAGGAATATATTTTTGTGAATTTGATGGTCCACGATATAGAAGTGTATGGGTGAAAGTTTTAGGGGAATAACATTATATTGCGGAATGAAAATTTTGTATTGCGAATTTATAATTTGGTATAATTGGTAGCCGCAGGCTTCAGCCTGCGGAATTACGTTAACGAAAAACACACTCTGAAAGGGTACGGCTACCATGGACTGTGGTCTGTTGTCTACGCAATTGCAGGATTTTCATAAACATCATAAAAGAGTTACATAACATTTTAAAATTAAAAAGGAGGATAATATGAAGAAACAAAAATTCCCTTCTGATATAAAAATAGGTATCATTGGAGGAAGCGGAGTTTACAACATAGAAGGGTTGCAAAATGTTAAAGAATATAACATACAAACACCTTTTGGAAAACCATCTGATAATATAATAGTAGGAGAACTTGAAGGTAAAAAAGTTGCATTTTTGCCACGGCATGGCCGTGGACATACAATATTACCAACAGAAATAAATGTTCATGCAAACATTTACGCATTAAAACTTTTAGGTGTAGAATTTTTGTTGAGTATTTCTGCTTGCGGTTCGTTAAAAGAAGAGATAAGACCACGCGATTTTGTCTTGCCTGATCAAATATATGATAGGACAAAATTTAGAAAATCTACATTTTTTGGAGATGGTATTGTATGTCATGTTTCTTTTGCTGAACCGTTTTGTAAAAATTTACGTGAATTAGTTTATAACTGTTGCAAAGAATTAGATATAGAAGTTCATTATGGAGGAACATATGTGTGTATAGAAGGGCCACAGTTTTCAACAAAAGCTGAATCACAGGTTTACCGTAAGTTAGGATTTGATATAATAGGTATGACAGCAATACCTGAAGCAAAACTTGCCCGTGAAGCAGAAATGTGTTATACAACAATAGGTCTTGTTACAGATTATGACGTATGGAAAGAGAATCATGAAGTTACTATTGAAGAAGTTTTAGAAAATATGAAACTGAATACTGAAAAATGTAAAAGATTGATAAAATTAATAGTTAAAAAAATAGATGTTACACACCGACAATGTTTTTGTAAAGATGCTTTAAAATATGCTATTTTAACAAAGAAAGAAAAAATTAAAAAACAAACATATCAAAAATTGAAATTATTAATAGGTAAATACCTGTGAACATTAACATCAAAAATTATAAGTGGGAAAAAATATGGATTTATTAATCATTGGATCGTTAGCATTTGATGATATAGAAACACCTTTTGGTAGAGTTAACAAAATTTTAGGTGGGTCAGCAGTGTATGCATCAATTGCAGCAAGTAATTTTGTTTATCCAACAATAGTAGGTGTTGTTGGTGAAGATTTTGAAAAAAAGTATTTTGAGTTATTAAAAAAACATAATATAGATATTTCAGAAATCAAAGTTGAAAAAGGTAAAACATTTCGTTGGAAAGGATATTATGACTACGATTTAAATACCGCACATACTGTTGAGACACAACTTAATGTTTTCTCAAAATTTAATCCACAGTTGTCTACTAAAGCAAAAAATACAAAGTTTGTGTTTTTAGGTAATATTGATCCTGATTTACAACTAAAAATATATCATCAGATTAAGAATCCTAAATTAGTTGGTTGTGATACAATGGATTATTGGATAGAAAAAAAACTTCATCAGTTAAAAAAGTTATTAAAAAAAATTGATATATTATTCATTAACGAAGCTGAAATACGTCAGTTGACAAAAGAATATAATATTATAAAATCAGCAAAAAAAGTGTTAAATTGGGGGACAAAAATTGTTATTGTTAAACGTGGTGAATACGGGGTTATGTGTTTTTATAAAAACAAGATTTTTGTGTTACCAGCATATCCATTAGAAAAAGTTTTTGATCCTACTGGTGCAGGAGATAGTTTTGCAGGCGGAGTAATGGGATTTTTAGTATATAAGTTGAAAAATAATAAGGTACTTACAGAACAAATTTTGAGACAATCAATAGTTTTTGGTACTGTGACAGCATCGTTCTGTGTAGAAGATTTTGGTATAAACAAACTTTATAATATTACCTTTAATGATATTTTACAAAGATATAAAGAAATAAAACATTTGATACATTTTGAAATGATTTGAAATGAAGAAAAAAACAATACCTGTTAAAATTGGTAATATTTTTATTGGTGGAGGAAATCCTATTGTCGTGCAAACTATGACTAAAACTTTAACTACTGATATAGAAAAAACTGTCCAACAAATAAAGCAAGTAGAACAAGTTGGATGTAAACTTGTACGTTTAGCAGTACCAGATGAAGATTCTGTTTCAGCATTAAAAAAAATTAAACAACAAGTTAAAATACCAATTGTAGCTGATGTACATTTTGATTATAAATTGGCAATTGGAGCAATTAAAAATGGTGCCGATAAAATAAGAATTAATCCTGCTAATATAGGTTCTAAAGAAAAAATATCTGAGATTATTAAAGTTGCAAAAGAATATAATGTTCCTATAAGGATAGGTTTGAATGCAGGATCCTATAAAAAAAAGTTGGATGATACAAAAAGAACAATAATCTCACAGCTTGATGATAATATTGATCTTTTTGATAAATACAATTTTAATAAAATAGTTATTTCTGCAAAAACAGTTGATGTAGTATCAACAGTAGAAATATATCAAGAAATATCAAAAAAATATAATTATCCGTTACATATTGGTATTACCGAAGCCGGTCCTTTAGTTTTGGGTAGTATAAAATCTGCTATTGGTATAGGTATACTTTTATGGCAAGGTATAGGTGATACAATACGTGTTTCATTATCATCTTCTCCAGTTGATGAGGTCAAAGTTGGATATTATATTTTACAATATCTTAATTTAGCAAAATATGGTATTGAAATTATCTCTTGTCCAACTTGTGGTCGCTGTAAAATAGATCTTTTAAAAATTGTTTCAGAATTTGAGAAGGAAATAGAAAAAGAAAATTTGATACAAAAAAATCTTAAAGTAGCGATAATGGGTTGTGAAGTAAACGGTCCTGGTGAAGCTTCTTCAGCTGATATAGGTATTGCAATGGGTAAAACTTCAGGTGTTTTGTTTATAAAAGGTAAGGTTGTAAAAAAAATTTTAATAAATGATTGTGTTAAAGAATTGGTTGAACAAATTAAAACATTATAAATTTATTCCTTTTTTCTGGTAAACAAAAGAAAAAAAATACTTCCTATTAAAACAATACCTGCAAGTTCTAACAATACAATCTCTTCTTCTGAAAGAAAATGTAATACTTTACCACAATCTGAACAATAAAATTTTGATTTTGATAGTCGTGAGACATTTTTATGTTGGCAATATTTTTGTTTATTCTTTGTAATAATATTAAAGTAATCTTTCTCTTTTTCTATAAAAGACAATGTGTTGAACAGGTTGGTTAATATATAACCCACCGTTTTTTTGTAAATCAACAGTTTTGTTAAAATTAATTTTAAAAATCTATTCATAGCAAATTATATCTACAAAAATTGTATATCTTTTTGCAATGGATGAAAAAATATTACTTTGAATGGATTGGACATAGAAACGATATCTTTTTAGTTTCATTATTATTCTAACAAATTTATAAGTTCTTTAAAGATGAACAAAAAGTCTAAATTTTCAGTTTTTATTTTACATTCAGCTGCTAATGGATGACCACCACCAGACGATGTGTTTTGTCCAAAATAAGTATTGCTTTTGTCTGCTAAAGAAGATGCTATTTTACCTAAATGTATTTTATCTGTTGTTCCACGGAAAGATATGTGTAGACTATTTTCATCTTCGAAATTGAACATAATAATCACAGATTTACTACCTTTTGCAAATTCATAAAGTTTCTTAGAACCTACCATTGGCATAAGTTTTGTATTCTTTCCAAAAAAGAAAAATATTTTTATAGTCTCTATGTGTTTTACTAAAAAAGTTTGATGGTCAAAACATTGTTCCACAGTTGACCAGTCATGTAAAAAATAATCATAAATAACTCTAATTATTTCTTTGTTCGGGAGCGGGTTGATAAATTCGTCTATATTATTAACTTTTTTAAGTGGTATTTCAGAGACAAAATTTTCAAAACAAAATTTTGGTTGGTCAATATTCTTCAGTTTTTCGTTATAAGAGTTATAAAAATACTGAAATCCACCACCAGTTATAGCAAAAAATAGTTCTCCAATTTGGTTCAGTAAACAACTAAAATTATTGTTTTTTATATCAAACATTGTGGCTCGTAAATTATAATTTTTTTCAATAAGCCAGTTAAAACTCAGTAAAATTCTTTCATTATAAAACGTTGATACAAATTCTGGCACATCATTATTTAACGGATCTATTGCCCAATCACATTTTAAACCAATAAGGCATATAAAATCGTCATAAATATTTGTATTATTAAACAATGTAGATACAATATGTACCAAGAAACTTGCAGATGTACGAACATATGTTTGTAACGCAGGATTGAAAATAATTATGTTGTCAAAATTACTACCAATTTTTGGATGGTGATCAATAACTACAACTTTTGGATAAAATTCAACAAAATTATTGTATTCTTCAATAGTTCCTTTGTCTATTATAAAAAGAACTTCTGTTTCTGGTAGCGATGTTTTAATATCAATAACTTCTTGTTTAGACAAAGGAAATTTATAAGGAAATAATATAGTGTTTTTTATCTCAAATTTATCAGTTAACCTTTTAAACAATATAGCACTTGTAACACCATCGGGATCGTCATGACAAAATGTTACAACATTTTTGTGTTTCAATTTTGGTATAAGGTTGTAGATTTCTTTAAGTCCAGCATTGGTTTCTAATAAATATTTGATAAAATTTGAATAACTTGTATTCATAAGTGTACTCCATTTATGAAATAAATTTGTTAAGAAATTTTATATCTTGAGTAATACAAAAATCACTGAATATTTAACCATAAATTTTGTCCAACAAATTATATTACAGGTTGTAAATCAAGTAATACAATGCGAAGATTTTCTTGCTCATCAAGTTCAAGTTCACCAACTATGTTAAAATAATTGAAGTTTTTTATCAAATTAACAATATAAGGATTGTCCCAACAAACAGTTTTGATAACATAATTTTTTTGTTTTGAGGTTGTTTCAAAAGTTATTGCCGTATGTTTGTTATCTTTTCCAATGTATTTCCAATCAACCACTTTAAGATTTTTTATTAAAAAAACAGGGTAGGGATTTTCAGGACCACAGGGTTCTAATAACGAAAGAAATTTGTATGTCTCAAAATTTATCTCTTCATAATTAAGTTCAGTGTCAACTTCAATTGTAGGTGGTTCAATCTCAAGTTGTTGTTGTATAAGTTTAAGTTGGTTACGAAACAGAGGTATATTTTCTTTTTTTATTGTTAACCCACAAGCATTCTGATGTCCACCAAATTTTTCAAACAGGTTTTCACATTTTTTAAGTAGATTATATATATTTACACCTTTTGGTGACCTTGCAGTGCCTATCGCTAAATCGTTGTTTAATATCAACAAAATTACACTACGATTAAACTCTTTTAACATATTATTTGCTATTATACCTGTTACGCCATGTTCTATGTTTTCTGCTACTACAAGAAGAATTAAATCTTCTTTTAAGTTACATTGTTGTTCAACTAACTCATAAAACACTTCAAGATTATAATTTTGTAAAATTTTTCTTTTTTTATTAAGTTCTAAAAGTTGGCTAAAGTACTTTTCTGCATCATAAATTGTTTCTGCTAACAAAAAGTTTATTGCGGTATCAACTTGTTGCATACGACCAGCTGAGTTTAACAATGGTATAAAATACCATGAGACCGTTTCTGTAGGAAGTTTAGTTTTTGCTATTTCGTTTTTAAAATATTTTAAAAAAATTTTGAATGGAGGTTGGTTTGAAGATAAAATGTTATCAACACCTTTTTTTACAATAATCCTGTTATCTTCTACTAATGGAACAATATCTGAAATAGTCCCTAAAGATGCGAATGATATAATATCTTCAATAAAAAGTCTTAATCTTGGATTTGAAAAAAAATAAAGATAATAGAAAAGCTCCAAAGTTGCCAAAGCATCATTTATTGCACGATGTGTTGGTTTTGTCCTAAGAAACAAGTCATTACATAACGCAGATAACTGATGAGAAGATAAAGGAAAATATGTTTTTGCCATTTCCAGAGTATCTATAGCTTGTGAAGTTGGTATTTGTGGTAAAGAAAGTTTTTTTAAATAGTAATTAATAAAAGATAAATCAAAATTAACATTGTGTATCACTAATGTATCATTTTTTATAAACTCAAGTAATTTTGGCAAAACTTCTTCAATATTAGGTGCATCTTTTACAAGTTCATCTGTGATACCATGAATTTTTATAACTTCTTCTGGTATTTTATTTTTAGGTTTTACTAAAGTATGAAATATTTCTTGGACAACAAAATTTTTTATTTTAATAGCACAAATTTCACAAATTTCATCAGCATATGGTGATAACCCTGTTGTTTCTATATCTAAAACTATAAAAGTTTTGTTGAAATAATTTTTATCATACGAAAGCATTAATGCTATAGCAAATTTTAATGCAACACCAACCCCTGCTAAATCTCTCATCCCAGAATATTCTGGTAAATAAGGATTAATTATTGGAACATCTAAAGATTTAATTTCATCTATCAAAGATAATGTAGGTTCATGATGATCAGTTACAACAACATCTATTTTGTTTTCTTTCAAATACCGGATCTCATCTACTGCTGTGATACCGCAATCAACTGTAATTACAAGTTTTATTTCATCTTTAAATTTTTCTAATACATTTTTATGTAGTCCGTAGCCCTCTGTTTGAGGAATATAGTAGCAAACATTTGCATTAAAATTTTTAAGTGTTTTTAATAACAAACATACTGATGTTACACCATCAACATCGCGGTCACCCCATACCAAAATTTTATTTTTTTCTTCAATATGTTTTTTGACAAGTGTAACTGCTTTAACCATATCGGGAAATAAAAACGGATTCTCAAGATAAATTAAATCAGGAAAGATAAACCTTTTTATTTTATCTTCTGTATCATACCCACGAACCAAAAGAATTTTTATTAATACTTCAGGAAGATTAAATTTTGATGATAATTGTTTGACTTTATTTTCTTCAGGTTGTGGTTGTATAACCCATTTATAAGGCAACTGAGTGTTCATTTTTTAACAAATCTCTTTATGTATAAGTTTTGGTTTAACAGTTTTTTTTGACGAAATTTTGTATGCATTAAGAACTATATTTTTTGCTTGTTCAAACTTTTGTTTATCATTAAAGTAAATATATACCAAAGGTTCACCTTTTTCAACATAGTCATTCAGTTTTTTGACAATTTTCATACCAACCGAATAGTCAATTTTATCACCAAGTTTTTGTCGGCCACCACCTAAAACACAACATGCTATACCTACAAGTTTTGTGTTTATAAAAGAAACATATCCTTCAGTTTGAGATAAAACAGGTTCACAATATTTTGTTTGTAACAAAATTTTTGGTTTATCAATTAATTTTGTGTCACCATGTTGAAATTCAATGAGTTCTTTAAACTTTTGTAATGCTTTGCCAGAAACAATTTGGTTAATAACTTTTTTCTTTGCTGAAACAAAATTTTTTTCTATTCCAGCAAGTTGTAACATTTTTGCTGATTCAATTATCACAAGTTCTGTTATATCCTTAGGACCTTCGTTATTCAAAATTTTTATCGTTTGATAAATTTCTAACGCATTACCAATATATTCTCCTAATGGTTGGTTCATATCTGTGATCAATGCAGCAACTTTTTTACCAAACTTTTTGCCAATATCAATCATTGTTTCTGCAAGTTTTACAGCATCGTCCATTTTTTCCATAAATGCACCATTGCCTGTTTTTACATCTAATAGTAATCCGTCAATATCTTCGGCAAGTTTTTTGCTCATAATTGAGGAAGCAATAAGTGGTATAGAATCAACTGTTGCTGTTGTATCACGTAAAGCATAAAGTTTTTTATCAGCAGGGACAAAATTTTCAGTTTGGCTTGCTATGACAACACCTATTTTTTTAAGTTGGTTAATAAATTCTTCTTCTGAAAGAACGACTCTAAATCCAGGTATTGATTCAAGTTTATCTAAGGTTCCACCAGTATGTCCTAAAGCACGACCTGAAATCATTGGGACACAAATATCACAACTTGCAACAATCGGTGCTAATGATAAAGAAACACCATCACCAACACCGCCTGTTGAATGTTTATCAATTTTTGGTTTATCAATTGATGAAAGGTCAAAAACTTTACCTGAGAAAGTCATACTTTGTGTGAGATACAAAAGTTCTTCTGAATCCATCCCGTTAAAATATACTGCCATTAAAAACGCAGATATTTGGTAGTCAGGAATGTCACCTTTTGTATATCCAGAGATAATAAACTCAATTTCTTCTTTAGTAAGTTTTTGTTTATTTCGTTTCTTAAGTATTAGATCATACATTCTCATAGAGGTAAAACATATACAAAATTTTTGTTTAGGTTTCAATTAAAAATAAAGCACATAATATTAATGTAACAGAAAATGATAAAAGTATTAATTGTGGTGTTATTAAATCTGCTAAACTACCACATACTATTGCACCAAATGGCATCATCCCCATAAACATTTATCCAAAGACATTCATCTTAAGAAAAGAAACAAACAATACAGCAGATAACACGATTCCATCGCTTTTATAAATAAATTCGTCAATATTGAAAACGAGTAATAGATTTGGTATTTTAATAATTTCTGAATACATCGTAGTAAAAGGATTGTCAGAGATAGAAAAACAAAAATAATCGTTTTTGTTTTTTTGATAAAATTTATAAACAAAAAAACTTTATTTTTACAAAGGTGAAAACTTATGGAACAACAAATTATAAAATTGTTAAACGAAAGTATAAAAATAAAACAATTATTGGTTGAAAATAAGCAACAGATCGAAATTATATCAAAAGTTGTACAACATATAATTGATGTGTATAAAAATAATAAAAAAGTAATAGTTTTTGGCAATGGCGGATCTGCTGCTGATGCTCAACATATGGTTGCAGAACTCATAGGAAGATATAAAAAAGAACGGAAACCTTTAGAAGCAATATCGTTAAACACAAATGTTTCTACACTTACTGCGTTAGGAAATGATTATGGGTATGAAATAGTTTTTAGTAGGCAACTTGAATCTTGTGCTAAACAAGGTGATGTAGTGATTGGTATTACAACAAGTGGTAAGTCAAAAAATGTAATAAAAGCAATAGAAGTTGCAAAAAAAATTGGTTGTGTAACAGTTGCATTGACAGGTGGAGATGGTGGAGAGATAAAAAATTTGGTTGATTATTGTATTTGTGTTCCTTCTTATGACACACCGAGAATACAAGAAGCGCATATAACAATTATACATATCATCTGTGATTTAGTAGAACAAACAATTTTTGGTTAATTTTCTATGATTGTATCATTAAAAAAAATAAAAACTATTGTTAAAAAACTTAAACAACAAAATAAAAAAATTGTTTTTACAAACGGTTGTTTTGATATACTTCATAAAGGGCATATTACTTTATTGAAAAAGGCAAAAAGATATGGTGATGTTTTAATTGTAGGATTGAATACAGATAGTTCTATAAAAAGGATTAAAGGGAAAGATAGACCAATAAATCCACAAAATGCTCGTGCAGAAATTTTGGATAGTATAAAATATGTTGACTATGTAGTACTGTTTGATGAAGATACACCATATAAACTTATAACAGAAATAAAACCTGATGTTGTAATAAAAGGTAAAGATTATAAACTTAAAGATATTGTAGGTTGGGGAATTGTGCCAAAAATTGTAAGAATAGATCTTGTAAAAGGTTTTTCAACAACAGAGTTAATTAAAAAAATTAAAAATGTATAAAATAAAAAAAGAAATTTTGAGATTAATAGATGCGAACATAAATCGTATTACAGAAGGATTACGTGTAGTTGAGGAAGTTTTAAGGTTTGTTTATAAAGAAGACAAAATATATAAGACATTGAGAAGTATCAGACATAAAATAGTAAAACTTTTTGAAGAGTTTTATCCACAAACTGTGCTACAACGTTCAAGTAAAATTGACCCTGGCAGAACTGTAGAAGAAAAATCGTATAAAAATATTAAACAACTTGTGGTGTCAAACTTTCATCGAGCTACAGAATCTTTCCGAGTGTTAGAAGAGATTGCAAAACTTGTTGATATTAAAAAAATTTCTGAAGTTAAAAAATTAAGATATAAAGTATATGATATTGAAAAATATGTAATTAAAAAAATTTTATGATAAAAATAAAAGGATTGTATTGTATCTTACCTGAATTTGATACAATTAAGGAATACAAAAAGTTTGTAAAACAACTTTGTAAGTTCGCACCAGATATTGTTCAGTTAAGAATTAAAAATAAATCTGATAAATTTTTTTATAACACAGCAGTAGAAATAAAAAAAATTTTAACAAGATATAAAATACCATTTGTTATAAACGACCGTATTGATATAGCGATATTAGTTAATGCTGATGGTGTACATTTAGGACAAGATGACTTACCTGTTGAAAAAGCAAGGAGTATTGTTGAAAGATTGAAATTAAAAGATTTTATTATTGGACATTCTACACATTCTATAGAACAAGCAATGAAAGCGTTAAAATTGCCTTTGGATTATATAGCCATAGGTCCTGTGTTTCCAACAGAGACAAAATCTGAGTATCAACCGATAGGAATAAATGTAGTTAGAAAAGTTAAACTTCTTGCTGAGAAAAAGAAAATACCTGTTGTAGCAATAGGTGGAATAAATCAGAATAATATAGAACTTGTTAAAAATACAAAGGTTGATGCAGTAGCTGTTATAAGCGTATTGAAAGATTTAAACAGTGAAATTGTAAATAAGTTGAAATTAATAAAGTAAACAGGTGGTAAATTCAATACACACATAGACGTTTTATATTAATTTGTCTTTACAATAGTATGATTATAACTTTGTATTTTTATTTTAACTTGATATTAATAATTTTGTCTGCATATGTAGAATATCTTTTTGGAAAATACAGTTGGGGGAGATATGTTTATTATTCAGAACAAATTCTTAAGTTAGTAGAAAGATGTGGTGCAAAAGTTAGAATAGAAGGAAAAGAAGTACTTGAGAAAATTGTACCACCAGTGGTGTTCGTTTCAAACCATATGAGTAGTTTAGAGACACTTATATTTGGTGGTATAATAGGAAAATTTCTAAAATTTACATTTGTTATTAAAAAAAGTTTACTTTACTATCCATTTTTTAATAGAATGATAAAATTTCTTAATCCAATTGTTGTAAGTAGGAAACATGCAAAAAAAGATTTTGCTGTTGTTTTATCACAGGCAAAATTTTTGTTTGATAATAAAATTTCGCTTGTAGTATTTCCACAAGCAACACGAAGTATAGAAATTAATGAGAACAAATTTAGTTCTTTAGCAGTAAAACTAGTAGAAAGGTTTGGGTTAAGTATTGTTCCAATTTGTGTCAAAACAGATTTTTTAAGTATTGGAAAAATTATAAAAGATATTGGAAAAGTTGTACCACAAAATGATGTGAGGATAAAAATATTTCCTGAAATAACACATCGAGAAATAAATAAACAAACAAATAAAAAAATAATAGAATTGTTTAAAACAACTCTTACAAAATGGAGTAGAAGTTATTAGGATAAAATTACATCTTTTTGTTGAATTTATACAAAGGTTTTTAGTATAAACAAAAAACCTCATTCTATAAAACTTTAAGGATTAATTTATGACTATAATTGAACAAATAAAACTAAAAGATAGAAATGTTTTTAAATTACTTAAAAAAATTGTAGATGAAGAAAAAGTTTCTCTTCAAGAGTTGATAACCGATATTTTATCTGGTAAAGTTGTCATTTTAAAAAATGTAAAATCTTCAGCAAAGGTTGTTGCTGTAGGAAAAAATTTAAGAACAAAAGTTAATGCTAATATTGGGACCTCGCCTGATCTTGTAGATATAAAATTTGAACTTGAAAAGCTTGAAGCAGCTGTTAAAGCGAAAACTGATACTATAATGGATTTATCAACCGGTGGTAATATTGATTATATAAGAAAAGTGATAATTGAACACTCACCTGTACCTGTTGGTAGTGTGCCAATATATCAGGTTGTTTGTGAAACTTTGAGAAAAAAAAGATCAATAAAAGATATTTCTGTTGAACATATTTTTGAAGTTATTGAAAAACATGCAGAAGATGGTGTTGATTTTATAACAGTTCATTGTGGCGTTACTAAAAAAAATATTGAGATTTTAAAAAAACATAGACGTGTTTGTGGGATTGTGAGTCGAGGTGGTGCGTTTTTAGCAGAATGGGTCATAAAAAATAATGCTGAAAATCCTTTATATGAACATTTTGATAGGTTATTAAAAATAGCTAAAAAATATAATTTAACATTAAGTTTAGGTGATGGGTTAAGACCGGGTTGTCTTGCTGATGCAAACGATGAAGCACAAATTGCTGAACTAAAAACTTTAGCTGAGTTGTCAAAGATAGCAAATAAAGAATCAGTGCAGGTTATGATTGAAGGACCTGGCCATATGCCAATAGATACTATTGAAGAACATGTAAAATTAGAAAAAAAACTTTCTGGTGGGAAACCATTTTATCTTTTAGGGCCGCTTGTGACAGATATTGCAGCTGGGTATGACCATATAAATTCTGCAATAGGAGCAGCAATTGCTGCAACAGCAGGAGCTGATTTTATTTGTTACGTGACTCCAGCGGAACATCTTAGATTACCTGAACCACAAGATGTTTATTTAGGTGTTATTTCAGCAAGGATAGCAGCACATGCTGCTGATATTGCTAAAAGAAAAAAATATAAAGATGATTTAATAGATTTTGAAATGTCAAAAGCAAGAAAAAAACTTAACTGGGGTCAACAACAGAAGTTTGTTTTAGATAAAATTAA
Source organism: uncultured Elusimicrobia bacterium (assembly GCA_964521665.1). Lineage (GTDB taxonomy): Bacteria > Elusimicrobiota > Endomicrobiia > DTEH01 > DTEH01 > JANXDG01. The sequence goes on along the minus strand of CAZFSG010000032.1, from coordinate 987 downwards.
ATTTTCAGAAGAACGAAAAAAAATTGTAAGTAAAACAAGAAAAGTTTGTTCAATGTGTGGTTCATATTGTGCGATGCGTGAGTCAACAAAAATTGGATTATGAAGATAAAAATACCAGCTACGACAGCAAATTTAGGTCCTGGATTTGATTGTTTATCTGCTGCGTTATCATTGTATAACGAGTTTGAAATAAATGTTCTACCAAATAGTAAATATAAACTTAGAATAGATGCTGAAGGAGTGGATATTGAAGATATACCAAAGGATGAAAAAAACTATGTTTACAAAGCAATAAAAAAAGTTTTTGATTTATGTAAAACAGAAATTCCACCATTAGAAATTTATATAAAAAATAATATTCCGTTACAACGTGGATTAGGTTCATCAGCAACAGCGTATACTGCGGGAGTGTTAGCAGGAAATATTTTATGTGGTGAGGTGTTGTCTGAATACGAAATGTTAAAAGTTGCTGTAGAACTTGAAGGACATCCTGACAATGTTGTAGCAGCGATGTATGGCGGTTTATGTGTAAGTAGTGTAGATGATGACAAAATTAGATTTATAAAACTTCAGATACCTAAAGATTTAGTTGTTTTAACAATTATTCCTGACAAAAAAATTTCTACAGAAAAAGCGAGAAAAGTTTTACCTAAAAATATAGAGTTTAAAAAAGCAGTAAAAAACATTTCTAATGTAGCATTATTAGTTTCTTCAATAATTACAAAAAAATATGAATTTTTAAAATTTGCAACAAAAGATTTTTTACACCAGCCATATAGAAAAAAACTTATGCCATATATGGACAAAGTTTTTAAAATTTGTCTAAAGAATAAGGCATTATGTTGTATGTTAAGCGGTTCTGGTTCAACAATAGTTGCGTTTTATAGAAATTCTGACCTTGATGAAATATTGTTAGAAAAAATTGGTTTTGAAATAAATAAGTTTTTAAGTTGTGATTTTAAAATTCTAAAATTTTCAAACAAAGGT
>CAZFSG010000031.1:0-15314 GCA_964521665.1 uncultured Elusimicrobia bacterium | reverse complement strand
AAACTGCCCCTAGGAGGAATTGAACCTCCATCATCCCGTCCGGAGCGGGATGCTTTATCCGTTAAGCTATAGGGGCGTATTAGTTCGGAGTTATGAGTTCAGAGTTAGGAGTTTATTAGTTAAGAATCTATAGAATTATTGCAAAATTTCTATAAAGTTGTTGGGAGTAAGAGATTTTTCTATAGTGCCTCCGCCTTGGAGAAAGTCTTCCCTTCCACCACATTTCACATTTAATACATTATTTATTTTTTCAGCAAATTTTTTCAAAGATACGCCTTTCTTTAATCCTAATTCGTTCGTTCGTATTACTAAAGAAATTTTTTTGTTTTCTAAGGAATACAATAACAGCACAACTGCTTCATTAACATAGTTTTTGAGAAGTTCATCAGATAACGAACGTAAAAGTTTAAGTTCAGTTGATGGAATATTTTTTATTATGAATTTTATTCCGTTAATTTCTTTTGTTATTTCTTCAGATTTTTGTGTTGCGATCTTTGTTTTTATATTTTCAATTTCTTGCTGCAGTTTTTTGTTTTGTTGTAAAATTTTTATAACTTTATTTTTTATTTCCTCAATAGTATTGACTTCCAAAATTTCTGCAACAGATTTTATTTTTGATTCATAATCTAAGATATATTCGTAAACTTTTCTTCCACAGATAGCTTCTATTCTTCTGATGTTTGTTCCCACAGAACTTTCTGAGATTATCTTAAAAATACCTATCTCACCTGTATTTGAACAATGTGTACCCCCACAAAGTTCTATGCTATATGGTTGTTCACCACTTACACCAATTGCTACAACACGGACTTTTTCACCATATTTTTCTTCAAACAATGCTGTTGCACCTATTTTTTTCGCTTCATCCAATGTTGTATAAAATATATTTACTGGTAAACATTCGAGTATTTTTTGGTTCACAATTTCTTCAATCTTTTTAATTTGTTCTTCAGTAAGTTTTTCCCAATGGATAAAATCAAATCTAAGATAGCTATCTGAAACTAAAGAACCAGACTGTATAGCATGTTCGCCTAAGGTTTCTCTTAATGCTTTATGTAGAAGGTGTGTAGCAGTATGATGTCTCATTATATCTTTTCTTCGGTCAATATCTATTTGTAGTTCAACTTCATCGTTTATTTTTAGTTCGTCGTATATTTTAGCGATATGCACAATTCTTTCTTCAATTTTTTTAGTATCTACAACTTCTGCAACAATTTTTTTGTTAACAATTATTTTCCCTGTATCACCAACTTGTCCTCCTGATTCACCATAAAATGGTGTTTTGTCAAAAATAAGTTCTGTAAGAATATTAGATTTTGATACAGAACTTAACTTTTCATTATTTCTTATGATACCTAAAAGTTTTGCTTTAATTGAGAATTGTGTGTATCCAACAAAATATGTTTGTGGAAAAATAGTATAAATTTGTGTATTTGTAACTTTAACACCTCTCCAGGAAGCACGAGATAAACTTTTTGCATTTTGTTCCGCTTCCAAAAACTCTTTTTCATCGTATTTGATATTTGCTTCTTTAAAAATTTCGTCAACAAGTTCCTTTGGAAACCCGTATGTATCATATAATTTAAACACAAGTTTGCCTGAAACAAATTTTTTATTAGAACTTATTATTTCATTAATAATTTTTAATCCTTCGTCTAATGTTTCTAAAAACTTTTCTTCTTCTGTTTTAACTATAACAGCAACTTTTTCTCTATGTAGTTCAATTTCAGGATATGTATCTTTCATTATTTTAACAACCACAGGAATAAGTTTATACAGAAATGGTTGGTTACAACCTAACAATTTTAAATATCTTACTGCACGACGAATAATTTTTCTTACCACATACCCTCTTGCTTCATTTGTAGGGATGACACCTTCCGATATTGTAAAAGTAGCAGCACGTGCATGGTCAGCAATTGCGTATACATAATTTTTTATTTTTTTATCTTCATAGTTGACATTTAATTGATTTACAATTTCATAAACAATAGGTTTAAAAACATCTGTTTCAAATACAGTAGGGAATCTATTAACTACCATGTTTAATCTTTCCAGTCCCATGCCTGTATCAATATTTTTTTGTTTTAAAGGAACAAGTTTACCATCTGCTTGTCGGTCAAATTGTGTAAAAACAAGGTTCCATACTTCTAAAAATCTGTCACAGTCACAACTAACATCACAGGTAGGTTTCCCACAACTATATTCTTTGCCTAAATCATAGATTATTTCAGAACAAGGTCCACAAGGTCCTGTATCTCCCATCTGCCAAAAATTAGTTTCTTCTGAAAGTTTATAAATCCTGTCTTTTTTTACAATTTTTGACCATAAATCGTATGCTTCATCATCATCTTTGTAAACTGTGATATACAACCTGTCAACTTCAAGGTTGACAACTTTTGTAATAAACTCCCATGCCCATTCTATCGCTTCTTTTTTAAAATAATCTCCGAACGAAAAATTTCCCAACATTTCAAAAAACGTAAGATGTCGTGGTGTGTGTCCAACCTGTTCTATATCTGATGTACGGAAACATTTTTGTACTGAACACGCACGGGATACATCTGTTTTTTTACCTAAGAAATAATCTTTAAACTGAACCATACCAGCGGTAGTAAATAACAAAGTAGGGTCTGAGGAAGGAATAAGTGAGTCTGAAGGAAAATATTTATGGTCTAACGAAACAAAAAAATTTATAAATTTTTTTCTAAGTTCGTCAGAATTCATCTTGTTATTCAAAATTATCGTTATTTACTAAGATAAGTTATTAACAAAAGTACACTTGTGATTAAAGTAATCCAAGGTAAAACTGTGTTTACAAACCATGAACCTGATACAAGCGGTTTTCTTGGAACATATACCACATCACCAGGTTCAAGTTTGATATTTTTTTGTAAATTACCATTCAAAATTTCTGCTACATTAACATTTATTACTTGTTTTTCACCATTAGGTAGTTGCCGGAAAACTTTTACTGAACTAAGTTTTGCAGTGGCAGTGTATCCTCTTGCTAAACTCAATGCTTCAATAACATCAAGTTGTTCGTGCCAGTCGTATGTTCCAGCATATACTACTTCGCCAATTACAGAGATAGATTTTGGTTGTTTTGGTACTTCTACAATATCACCTGGTAGTAAAGGAAAATCTTTTGACCTATCAGTTATTATTTCGTCGAGGTTAACTGTGATAAACTTTTGTTCTTTTTTCTCACCACGATAAATTTTTATATTTTTTGTTCCAGCGTATTGAGTAAGCCCGCCTGCTTGCGAAATTAGCTCAAAAAGTTTTAATCCTTCTTTGTAAGAATATCCACCTGGTGTTTTTACTTCACCTAAAATAAAAACCTGTTTTCTTGAAAAAAACCTTACTGTGATATTAACTTTTGGTTGAGATATATATACAGCAAGATTTTTTTGTAAAATTTGTTCAGCTTCTTTTATTGTATATCCTTCAATTTTGATTGTTCCTATCAGAGGGAATACTATTTTGCCGTCTGGTGAAACAACAACTTCTTTTGATAGTTCTTCAGCAGGACTTACTCGAACAAAAAGTATATCCCCAGCAGAAATTTTATAATCATCAGTTATAGAAGTTCTTTGTTCAGTTTGTTGAACTATTTTTTGTTCAACTTTTGGTTGTGTTTGTTGTTTATTTTTTTGTTTTTCTAACTCAGTTTTTACAATATTTATTTCTTGTTCAAGTTTTGTAAGGTCGAGACCTGAATCTTTATATTTTTCATAAAGTTTATTAAGAAAATATAATTTATCATTTGGAGAAAATTTTTTTTGTTGATAAGTTTTATAGTAGTATTGTAAATCAGAATCAAGTTGGTTTTGAGTAAATTTTGTCTGTTGAGAATAGATAAAAGAATAAAAGAATAGTATTAAACTAAAAAAATAAAGTTTTTTCATATAAAATTTTACTTATAAAAATTTATTTTTTATTTCAACTTATTACTCACTGATTTTTGTAAATTTCATATAGTATGATACCACAAGATACACTTACATTAAGTGATTCCATCTTTTCTGAATGTTTTATAGTTACAACACCATCACATTCTGATATAATATTTTTTCTTACTCCTTTATTTTCGTTACCTATCACTATAGCAAGACGGTCAATATTTTTTAACTGTGTGATTTCAGTTTGTGTTGGAGTAATTATATGTGGTGGTACTGTTGCAAAAACCCAAAAATCATATTCTTTTAATTTTTTTACTGCATTGTATACATTTTTAACTCTCGCAATATCTATTTTATAAATTCCCCCTCGGGATACATTAACGACAGTTTGTGTAGGTATAGCTTGATTCCATTGTTGAATTATGATTCCGTTTACTTCAAACGCAACTGCTGTACGTATAATTGCACCAAAATTTTGCGGATCATTAATTTCGTCTAGTATCAAAAACACACATTTTTTGTTATTCAAATTTTTATTTATCAATTCTTCTATACTAAGATATCTTACTGGTGACAAAATAACCAACACGCCGCTGTATCCCTGGTTAAATATACTCAAAATTTTTTCTTTTGGTACTGATTGAAACGAAACAGCCTTTTGTTTTGCAAGAGAGATAATTTTTTTTATATCTTCTCCAGAAGCATTCTTTGCTATGTACAATTTTGATATATATTGTGGATTTTGTTTAATTATTTCTTTTATTAATTTTTTTGATGTAACAAAATTATCCATAAATTCCCCATCTTATATTATAATTTTTTTCTTACTTTTGTTCCATATGGTGTATCTTCCACTATCCAACCTAATGAAAGAATCTGTTTTCTGATTTCATCAGCAGTTGCAAAATCGCGGTTTTTTCTTGCTAAATCACGTTTTAAAACTAAATCTTGTATATCTTGAGGAATATCAGAATAAGGAAATTTTAATCCTAATACATATTCTGACAAAGTTAAAAACTTGTTTAACGGATATTCAATATCTTTTTTTGTCAAACCTTTTGTTAAACTTTTTTCTAATGAGTATAAATGATTTACAATTCCATGTAAAGCGGCTAATGCAGAAGAAATGTTAAGATCATCATCCATACTATTTTCAAATTCTTTAACAAAATTATCAACAGTTTTTTGTAAATCTATGTTTATATTACCATCTTTTAGATTTTTTATCCATAATTCAGCAGTTTCTTTTACATTAACAAAACGTTCCCATACTTTTTTAAACTGGTCTAATTCTTGTAATGAAAAATCTAACGGTTTTCTGTAATGTTGTGATATAAGAAAGAGACGAATAACCATAGGATCGTACATTGTGAACAAATCTTTTAATGCAAAAATGTTTTTTAAAGATTTTGACATCTTTTCTTTGTTTACGGTAACAAACCCATTATGAATCCAGTAATTAACAAATTTTTTGCCAGTTATTGATTCAGATTGTGCAATCTCATTTTCATGATGTGGGAATATTAAATCCATACCGCCACCGTGAATATCTAATGTCTCACCAAGATATTTCATACTCATTACAGAACATTCTATATGCCAACCAGGTCTTCCCCTACCCCAAGGTGATTCCCAAAAAACAGGCTCGTCTTTTTTTGCAAACTTCCATAATGCAAAATCTAATGGTTCTTTTTTAGTTTCATCAACTTCAACACGTGCTCCTGAAATAAGTTCATCAACTTTTTTCTTTGACAACTGACCATATCTTGAAAATTTAGATACATCAAAATAAACCCCTGTGGAAGTAACATATGCAACTTCTTTTTTAACAAGTTTTTCTATTGCAATAATGATGTCATCTATATGTTCAGTAACTTTAGGATATAATTTAGCAGGTTTTATGTTTAATTTTTTTTCAACTTCAAAATATGAATTTATATAATATTGAGTAATTTCTGAAGGATGTTTGTTTACTTCTTTTGCTTTAGATAAAATTTTATCATCTATATCAGTAAAATTTTGTATATAATTTACATTATAACCTTTGTATTCTAAATATCTACGAAAAATATCAAAAACAACATAACACCTACCATGACCTAAATGTGTATCATCGTATGGAGTGATACCGCACACATACATCTTTATTTCATCTTTTTGTTGTGGGATAAATTCTTCTATTGTTGCAGATAAAGTATTATATATTTTCATTTGTAAGTAATATATTATGCTGTGATATAATAGTTGAGCACACAAAAGTCTGCATATACAAAAAAAATGAGATTATGTTGGTTGTGTTTGCAATGACACTTCGCAAATATAAAACACGCCTCTTTTATCCCCTCTTGATAGAGGGGAAGACACACTTCTTAATCCCCTCTTAATAGAGGGGGATAATTATTGAGAGTGGTTGTCAACGACTGAAAAGATTAAGTATTACGCACAGAAACGATGCTGAAACATTGAATATAATTCTTAAAACATTTTATACCTTCGGTAGTTTTCCCTTTTAAGTTAACATGTTTTATATTAAACAAATTTTTAATTGATGCAATTATCTGAGTTTTATATTTAGAAATTTTTGGTGTGTCACAGATCAATGTAACATCAATGTTTACAATTTTATATTTTTTTTCTTTCATTAACTTTAAAACTTTCTCAACAATTATTTTACTTGATATATTTTTATATTTTTTATCAGTATTAGGAAAAAGTTCGCCAATATCAGGTTCACCAATTGCAGATAAAATTGCATCACATATTGAATGTAAAACAACATCTGCATCAGAATGTCCTTTTAGTCCAAACTTAACATCAATTTGTATCCCCCCTAAAAAAAGAGGTCTGTTTTTTACAATTTTATGACAATCATATCCTAATCCTACTAAGTTACTCATTATAGTTGATCTATTCTATGATTTACGAAACTTAAGAAAATATTTTACAAACTGTAAATCTTCTTTTGTGGTAACTTTAACATTTTGTTTTTCTCCAGGAACAACTTTTATTTTGAATCCTTCAAGTTCTGCAATTTGTGCATCGTCAGTAATTTTATATTTTTTTATCCATTTATTTAATACATGCTTTGAATAAATATGTTTTATAACATTTGTTTTAAACACTTGTGGAGTTTGCACAAAAACAAGTTGTTCTCTATTTAAAGTTTTTTCAACTTCAAAATTTTTGTTTATTATTTTTACAGTATCAACAGGCGGAATCCCTGGTATTACACAATCATAATTTTTAATATTTGCTAAACATTTATTTATAAGTTTTTTTGTAACTAAAGGGCGTGCTACATCGTGAATTAATATGTATTTGAATTTATTGTCTGGTATGATTTTTACAGCGTTATATACAGAATTGTATCTCTCTTTCCCCCCTTCAATTATAACAATATTCTTTTTGTATTTTTCACAAAATTTTTTTGCAACAGAAAGATCTTCTTTTGCTACTACAACAATAATATATTTTACAAATTTTATTGAAGAAAAAACATCTAAGTTATGCTCTAATAAAGTTTTATTGTAAACTTTACAAAATTGTTTTTTAATTTTGTAATTAAATCTTGTACTTTTACCTGCAGCAAGCAAAATTGCACAACAAGATTTGTTATTCATTAGATAGGTTTTGTGAAAACGATTCTTCCAGATGGTGTTTGCAAAGTTGATGTGACTACTACATCAATTTTTTTATTTATAAACTTTCTTCCATCTTCAACAACAACCATTGTACCATCATCAAGATATCCAACACCTTGATTGTAATCTTTTCCTTCTTTTACCACATATATAGAAAAACTTTCGCCAGGTAAAAATACAGGTTTTAACGCCATTACTAATTCGTTTATATTAAGCACAGTAATTCCTTCAAGTTTGGCAACACGGTTCAAATTGTAATCCACAGTAAGAATTTTAGCATTTATTTCTTTAGCAAGTTTTAATAGTTTAGCATCAGTTTCTTTTATTTCTGGAAAATCAATATCAATAATACTTATTGCATTTTCTTCTTTTAATTTGTTAAGAATTTCAAGACCACGTTTTGCTCGTGCACGTTTTATATGTTCTTGAGAATCAGCAAGGAATTGTAATTCTTGTAAGACAAATCTTGGTATAAGCAAAGGTGTATCGATAAACTTCGTTGCGATAATATCAGCGATGCGTCCATCAATTATTATAGAAGTATCCACTAACACTAAATTATTTTTAGGTTTTTTTTCACGACGAATAATATCTTTGTCTAACAAATCAACTTCAGATTTTTTCTGTAACGCAATTACTAATCCGAGATACGCAAGTGCAATTCTTACCAACCACAAGTATTTTTTAAAAAGTTCAGTAATTTTTGGTTCTTCTAACAAAAAAATTAAGTAGTCAACAATTTGTGCTGTGATCAATCCTAATACAACACCTATTACAGCAATTATTAATGTATCCAACTTTATTTTTGAGATTATAAGTTCTAAAAGTATGATTATCAAACAAAAGCCTGCTCCAAATAGTATTCCATAGATATTTTTTTGTATGAAATATCCTATTACACTACCAGAAATTAAAATAATGCTTCGTAATATCCACCATATCATAATAAGTACCCCATAATATTTATTTATAATTACATATTTCTAACAAATTTTTTACTACATAATTTGGGTTTACTTCCAACAATTTTTTAAATGGATAAGTATGTGCAACAGATAAAACATCAAACCCAGCATTGATTGCTGCTTTTATTCCGTTTATAGAATCTTCAATAACAAGAATTTCATTATTATTAAATTTTTTATTTAACAAACGTTCAACTTTTTGTTTTGCAATTAAAAACGGTTCAGGAGATGGTTTCCCATTTTTAACATCTTCAGCAGAAATAATTAAAAAAAATTTGTTTTCAAGTTTAAGTTTTTTTAAAATAAACAAAATCTCTTGCTTTAGCGCACCAGAAACAATACATAATTTTATATCTTTAAATTTTTTTGATAAAAAATTTATAAATCTTATTGTATCAGGATAAACTTTAATTTTTTGTTTAAGTTTATCCATAAGTAGTTCAGTTTTTTGTTTTATTAAATTTTGCACCTCTTTTTTTGTCAAATCTTTACCCAATTTGTTTTTGAACACTTTTATAAAACAACCTTTATCATCGTATGCAAGATATTCTTCCATATATTCTTTTTTTGTAATTTTTATTCCGTAAGTTGAAAGAATATCATTAAACGCAGCAAAATGTTCCCATTCTGTATCAACTATAACACCATCAAAATCAAAAAAAATTAGTTTATATCTTGAAAAATCTAAATTCATAATTTTTTATTATATAAGATATTGCAAAATAATTCAATATTTTATAAAAAACTTCAAAATTTAATAATAACAAACAAATAACAGAGTCTCATAAATACAGGGTTTGTTAACTAAAAAAATGATGTTCTTTAAATATAATTTTATAGCCGCATGCTTCAATCTGTGTAATGTTCGCAATAACATGGTTGTTGCAGTCGAAAATGTAAGTTTAATTTTAGGTAGATGCAGACTTTAGCCTGCGTAATTAATTTCACCAAAAAAGAATCTTATTTTTCATAAATATCATAAAAAAAGCTAACAGTACTTAAATACACAGGGGGTAATCTATGGATAAAAAGGAAGTATTAGAAATTGTAGCATCAAAAAATATAAGATTTATAGAGATGTGGTTTACTGACATACTTGGCAGAATTAAAATGTTCACAATAACTTCTTCTGAACTTCCTGAAGCGTTAGAGACAGGAATGGGTTTTGATGGATCATCAATTGAAGGTTTTGCACGTATTTATGAATCTGACTTAATAGCGAAACCTGACCCTGAAAGTTTCAAAATTCTGCCATATAAAGAAGACACTGCAAAAATGGTTTGTGATATTTACACACCTGATGGTAAACCTTATGAAGGTGACCCAAGATATTGTTTAAAAAGAAATCTTGAAGAAATAAAGAAATTTGGTTTTACAGAATATTATGTAGGACCTGAACTTGAATATTTTTATTTTAAATCAGATAAAATTCCGGAACTTGTTGACAATGCAGGATATTTTGATTCAATGCCTGGTGAAGATTTAGGTATAAATTTAAGAACAAAAACAATTGAATATTTATCTTTGATGGGTATAGAGGCTGAATATGCTCATCATGAAGTTGCACCGAGTCAACATGAGATAGATTTAAAGTACGATTCTGCATTAAGGATGGCAGATAAAGTTATTGCATATAAGGTTTTAGTAAAAGAAGTTGCAAGAGAGTTTGGATTATATGCTACTTTTATGCCAAAACCTATTGCTGGTGTTAATGGTTCGGGTATGCATGTTCATCAAAGTTTGTTTAATAATGATAAGAACATGTTTTTTTCTGAAAAAGATAAATATCATCTGTCAGATATTGCAAAATATTTTATTGCAGGAATACTTAAGCATGCAAGAGAAATATGTATTGTTACAAACCAATGGGTAAATTCTTACAAACGTTTAGTTCCTGGGTATGAAGCACCTGTTTATATTTGTTGGGCAACAAGGAACAGATCTGCTCTAATTCGTGTACCAGAATACAAACCTGGTAAAGAAAAATCAACACGGATAGAAGTACGTTTTCCTGATCCTGCATGCAACCCGTATTTAGCTTTTTCTGTGATGTTAAGGGCAGGTCTTGAAGGTATAAAGAATAAATATCCGTTGCCTGAACCGTTGGAAGTTTCTGCATACGAAATGGAAGAAATCGAACGTAAAGCAAGAAAGATTGAAGAACTACCTGGTTCTCTGATTGAGGCAATAGAAATTGCAGAAGAATCAAAGTTATTAAAAGAGACGCTCGGTGAACATATTTATACAAAATTTTTAGAGAACAAAAAAATTGAATGGGATAACTATAGAACAAAAGTAACTGATTACGAAATTAAGAGGTATCTGTCAATACTATGAACAAGTTTGAAATAAAATCAGCAAAAATTGTTGATAAAAAAGTCTTAGGCGAATTTAATGGTATTAAAATCACACAAATAAAAGTTTTTTCACCAGTGATTGCTCAACATTATCAACCAGGACAGTTTGTAATTCTTATGGTTGTAGAAGAAGGTGAACGTATACCTTTAACGATTACAGAAGCAGATCTTTCTTTACAAACAATTACTTTAATATTTCAAGAAGTAGGTTTTACAACAAAACTTTTAGGTAAACTTAATATTGGAGATGAATTGTATCACATTGTAGGACCGTTAGGTAAACCTACAGAGATAAAATTTTTTGGCAATGTAGTTTTAGTTGGTGGTGGTGTAGGTACTGCTGAGATTTACCCGATTGCAAAAGCACTTAAGGAAAAAAATAATAAGATTATTACAATTATTGGCGCAAGAAACAAAAATTTAGTTATTCTTGAAGATAAATTTAGAGAGATATCTGATGAAGTTTATGTTACAACAGATGATGGTAGTTATGGCATAAAAGGATTAGTTACTGATGTTTTACAAAATCTGATTAAAAAAGAAAAAATAGATTTAGTATATGCAGTAGGACCTGTTTTAATGATGAAAGCAGTTTCAGAACTTACAAAAAACTTTGATATTCCGACAGTTGTCTCTTTAAACACCATCATGGTAGATGGTACAGGTATGTGTGGTTCCTGCAGGATCACTTATGATGGCAAAATAAAATATGTTTGTTGTGATGGGCCAGAATTTGATGGACACAAAGTTGACTGGGACGAAGTTTTGAAAAGAAGCAAAACTTATATAACTCAAGAACAAAAAATTTTATCTTTAAATTTTTAACAAATCTTCAGTAGAAATTTCTAATCCTTTTGGTAACAACTCATTGTTATAATAAACTTTTTTGTCAACAATTTTTAACTTTTCTTCTGATAACAGCTGCAAAGTTTTTTTAATCAATGGAAGTTCGTATTGAACACCCTCTTGTCTAATCTTATCAAAATCGTATTCTTTTATTGCAAACTTGCAGTATGTGAGCACGGGACCTCGGTCTAAATCTTCGGTAACAAGATGTATCATTACACCATGTTCTTTATGTTTCTCATTTATTATTTGGTTTATAACTTCTTGCCAGGTACCTTTTGGTCCCCAAGGTAGTGCTGGATGTAAGTTTATAAAAGTAAATTTATTACATAAAAATTTACTTAAAATCAGCATATAACCAGCAAGCATTATAATATCAACATTGAAATCTTTTATTCTTTCATAAACTTCGGTATCAAACAAAGTACGCCATTCTTCAAGATTATTTTTTCTTAGTTCTGGCATAAACTTTAATGACGAAAACGAGACAATAGGAATGTCAAAACTTTTTACAGTATTTATGAATCGGTCAGAATTTTCTGCTTCACCTAACTGCCGATTTATAAAAACAAACTTTATCTCAGCATTAAGTTCGTTGTTTTTTATTGCATCATAGATATAATTAAAGATTTTAAGTGAAGTAGTTCCTCTTGATGTTGCAAACCATCCAATTTGAAGCTTTTTCATAGTTGGGTTATTGATTATTCATCAATACCTAAAATTTTAACTTTATGTTTATTATCAGAATAGACTTCACCAATAATAGCGCATTTTTTATTAAAAAAGGTTATAACTTTGTCACAAATTTTTTTGTGTACAATAATTACCATTCCTATACCCATATTAAATGTGCGATACATTTCTTTATCTGGTACTTCACCTTTTTGTTGGATAAGATTGAATATGGGATATGGTTCCCAACTGTTTTTATCTATAATACAAGAACAATCTTTAGGAAGAACACGGATAATGTTGTCGTAGAACCCACCACCAGTAATGTTAACAATAGCTTTTATTTCTTGGTTTGGTTTAAATACATTTAAAAGTTGTAGTATTTCGTTAACATAAATTTTTGTTGGTGTTAATAAAATTTTTCCATATTTTTTAATTTCTTCTTTTGAAAAAATTTTTCTTACTAATGAAAAACCATTTGAATGTAACCCTGAGGAAAACAAACCAACGATTTTATCTCCATCTGAGACATAATCACCATTGATAAAATTTTTTTCTTCAACAATACCACAAGCAAATCCTGCTAAATCATAATCTTCATTTTTGTACATACCAGGTAATTCTGCAGTTTCTCCACCTAAAAGTTCACATTTTGCAAGTTTACATCCTTTTATTATACCTTTCATTATTTCTTTAAGCAATGATAAATTTATTTTCCCACAAGCAATATAGTCTAAAAAAAATATAGGTTTTGCACCACAAGTTATTATATCGTTTACATTCATTGCAACAAGATCAATACCAACAGTATCATGTTTATTTAAAATTTGTGCAAGTTTTATTTTTGTTCCAACACCGTCAGTTGTTGCAACGAGAAGTTTATTTTTATCTACTCTATAGGTACCGCTGAAGAAACCTATTTTTGGAAATTTTTTCTTAAGCCATTCTACAAACTTGTTTGCTTTATCTATGTCAACTCCGGATTTTTTATATGTTAGCATAGATTAATCCTTTCTTACCGATATCAGTTCTGTAATATTTGTTTTCAAAATATATTTTTTCTACTGCGTTATATGCAGTATTTATTGCTTGTTGTAATGTTTTTCCTTTACCTACAATATTCAACACTCTTCCACCAGCAGTAAAAAATTTACCATTAGAAAATTTTGTCCCAGCATGAAAAATATAAACATTATCAAGTTCAGAAATTTCATCTAAACCATATATTTCTTTTCCTGTCTCATACTCACCTGGATAACCTTTAGATGCTAATACTACACAACAAGTATAGTTATCTTCAAAACTAAGTTTTAAATTTTTCAGTTTTCTTTCAACCGTGTTTATGAATACTTCTAACAAATCATTTTGTAGTAAAGGTAAAATCGCTTGTGTTTCCGGATCTCCAAACCTACAGTTAAATTCTAAAACATAGGGTTGTTCATTGTCTTTAGATAAATTTTCTATCATCAAACCAAAATATATTACTCCGCAATATCCGAGACCAGAATCCTTTACACCATATAAAAAATTTTTTATTATTTGTTCATAAATTTTTTCTTCTAACTTTTTTGATACAAAAGGTAATGGTGAATATGCTCCCATCCCACCTGTATTTGGTCCTTTATCACCATCAAAGATTTGTTTATGATCTTGAGAATGAGTCAACGGAAGAATTGTTTCTCCATCACAAAATGCAATAACTGATATTTCTATACCATTAAGTTTTTTTTCAA
Organism: uncultured Elusimicrobia bacterium; assembly: GCA_964521665.1. GTDB lineage: Bacteria > Elusimicrobiota > Endomicrobiia > DTEH01 > DTEH01 > JANXDG01. Next base: position 1,195 of record CAZFSG010000031.1, on the reverse strand, counting down.
TAACAACTTTTTCACCGGATCTACCAAAAATTTTTTTTACCATCATATCATATATAACTTGTTGCGCTTGTGTTATATTATCACATACAACAGCACCTTTTCCTGCAGCAAGACCATCTGCTTTTATTACAACACCTTCCGGATATTTTTTAAACATTTCGTTAAGTTTATTTTGTGCATCCTCATAACTTTCCGCAACAACAAAGTCAGCAGTAGGTATATTATATTTTTTCATAAACTGTTTTGCAAAAACTTTACTGCCTTCTAAAGTTGCTTGATTTTTTGTTGGTGAAAAAACAGGTACGTTTTTTTGTTGTAAGTAATCTTTTATTCCTTCAACTAATGGTTGTTCAGGACCTACGATAACAAAGTCAATTTTGTTCCTAATTATAAAGTCATATATTTTTTCAAATTCAACAATTTTTATGTTAGGTTCACAAATAGTATCCATTGAAATACCACCATTACCAGGAATACAATATAAGGCTGATAAATTTTTTGATTGTTTTAGTTTCCATACAATTGTATGTTCTCTGCCGCCAGAACCTAAAACTAATACTTTCATAATTGCTTACCCCTAAGTAGAATTAAACATATGTTTATCAGCCACCCCTCTAATAAGAGAAAATATACACACCTTTATTATTCCCCTCTTTATAGAGGGGAGTTACTTTCTTTTTAGGAAAAAAGAAAGTTAACCAAAAAGAAAAACCCATTGTCCCCTCTAGTAAGAGGGACAATAGGGGTGTGTTTTTATTACCCACCCCGTTCTATCAGACACCCCTCTTGATAGAGAGGATGGCAATTACGCAGAGTGGATAACTTAAAAATTTACCTTCGTCTTCACTTACTACTCTTAACTTTTTTTATATAAAAAACATCTTTTGAGTTGCAAACAAGCATGTTGTTGCAATTTTTTTGTACTGCAATAACTGCGTTATTGCATTATTACGCTACAAAATAAATAAAAATTGTAGCTGCAAAGCTTGCTTTGCTATATATTTTAGCAGACCAAGTCTGCAACTACAAATAATATATGCAAACCAAGGTTTGCGACTACAAAATAATGTACGCAGACCGAAGCCTGCGGCTACCAAATTGTAATTTTTTGTATTTCAAAGAACACCATTTTTAGTTACTAGAACTCTTTATTTTTCCACACGTATTATATAAACTACTAAAACAATTGTTGATA
>CAZFSG010000030.1:5558-16145 GCA_964521665.1 uncultured Elusimicrobia bacterium | reverse complement strand
CAAAGAAAAACCTAATGTCCCCTCTTAATAGAGGGGATGAGATATTATATTATGTCATCAGCAGAATTGAGAATATGTGTACATTACCAGCCGTTGGCATATTTTTCATTTATATTTGTTTGATAAATCAAACCGCTACATATATTGTTTGATGAAGTAAACCGCTACAATTTATATCCTACTGGCATTATATATACAGGTGTTTCATCATTTGGTAAAGAAAGAAGTTTTTTAACTTTATCGTCATCAAAAGCACCAATTTGTACAGTACCTAAACCTAAAACAGTTGCTTGTATAGTTAAATTTTGTGCTGAATGTCCTAAATCAATATGTATATATCTTGTTTTACCTCTTTCTCCATAATAAAACATTTTTCCATATTTTGCTGTCCATACAAAACTTACTGGTGCTTGTTTGATAAAAAACTGGTTTAAAGCAGCAGAAGATAATTCTTCTCGTAAATCACCTTCTCTAACCTGTATTAACGAATGTGATTTATAATTATATTTATACACTCCTGGAGATAAATTTTCAACATTTCCAACTACAACATAAAGTTCTAATGGATAAATACCACCTGCTGAAGGAAACACTCGTGTTGCAGAAGAGACACCATCAACTGTTGTCCCAAAAGCAGACCATAAAAGTTGGCTTATTTGTTTTAATGTTAAAGGTTTATTAGAGAACCTTCTTGTAGCAGACCATTTATAAATTGCTTCTTCAAACGAGACATTACTTCTTTTGTTAGCAGATGGTAATTTTATTTCTTGAGCAGATTCTACAATTTGAATTATGAAAAAAAATATTAGTAGTAGTATGAGGATAAATTTTTGTTTCATAAATTTTACTGCCATATACCAGGAATTTTTTGGCCACAGAACTTACATCTACCGTTTTTAATATTGTTTTCTAAAACACTGTATCCGATACGTTTTATTAATACTTTTTTACAATTTGGACAATAGGTTGACTCGTATGGATGTCCTACAACATTGCCAATATATACATATTTTAATCCAACTTCTTTTGCTATAGAGTATGCTTTTTCTAAAGTTTCAACAGGTGTTGGAGGTAAATTTGTAAGTTTATACATTGGATAAAATCGTGTGAAAAACAATGGTGTTTCATCACCTAAGTTTTCTTTAATCCATAGACACATTTTTCTTATATCTTGTGGATCATCATTCCAAGTAGGAATGACTAAATTTACAACTTCTATAAACGCACCTTTCTGTTTTAAGTATTTTAAAACATCTAATACAGGTTGTAATTTACCAGCAGCAAGTTTACGATAAAAATTTTCTGAAAATCCTTTTAGGTCAACACGAAATACATCTATGTATTTTACAAGTTCGTCTAAAGGTTGAAGATTTATATATCCTGATGTTACCATTATATTCCTTAGATTATGTTTTTTAGCTTCTTTTGCAATATCAAGCATATATTCATAAAATATTACTGGTTCAGTATAAGTATAAGATATACTTTTTGAACCTGATTCAATTACCATTTTTACGATCTGTTGCGGAGTTAATTCATAAAAAGGTATTTCTTCTAAAGGACGTTGTGAAATCTCCCAGTTCTGACAATGGATACATCTTAGGTTACAACCAGCAGTTGCTAAAGAAAAACTTTTTGAACCTGGTAACATATGGAACACAGGTTTTTTTTCGATAGGGTCAACTGCAATTGATACAGGATGGTTATAAGTCATTGTGTAAAGTTTGCCATCAATGTTTATTCTTACTGTACAATATCCTTTTTGGTTTGGTTTCAAAATACATTCGCGGGGACAAAGTGTACATTGGACAATTTTTTCTTTTTCATCTATTATTTCCCAAAACAATGCTTCTTTATATTTTACTTTTTGTGAATAAAGATATAGTGGAAATAAAAAATTGATTGTTGTTAAAAGAAGAAAAAATTGTTTCATAAAAAGTTTATTATGTAATTTACAAAAAAACAAAACAACTAAACCATGTTGGTTAATAAACCACTTTATTTAATGGATATTCAATAATACCTTGAGCACCTAATTTTTTAAGTAACGGTATAATTTTTTTAACTTCAGTTTCTTTAAGTATAACTTCTACAGCGACCCAGTTTTGGTCAGAAAGTGGTGATATTGTAGGATTTTTAAGTGAAGGAAGTATTTTCTCAATTTTTTCTAAATTTTTTTTCTCAACATTCATTTTTAATCCGACCATACCTTCAGCTTCAAGTGCACCTTTTAAAAGTAAAGCAATATTTTCAATTTTTTCTTTTTTCCAAGCATCTTTTAGTGAATTATAATTTGCAATAAATCTTGTAGTAGATACAAGTATTTCTTCAATAATTTTAAGTTTGTTTGCTTTTAGTGAACTTCCTGTTTCAGTAAGTTCTACAATAGCGTCAGCAAGGTCAGGCACTTTTGCTTCAGTTGCACCCCAAGAAAATTCTACTTTTACAGGAATATTTTTTTTCTTAAAATATTTTTTTACATAGTTTACCAATTCTGTAGAAATACGTTTGTTTTTAAGTTGTGTAATTGAATTAATGTTTGAAGATTCAGGTACTGCAACAACCCATCTTACAGGTCTAAATCCTGATTTTGAATATACAAGTTCACAAATTTGTTTTACTTTAGCATTTGTTTCTAAGATCCAATCGTATCCAGTGATACCACAATCAAATACACCTTCTTCGACATATTTTGGTATTTCTTGTGCACGAACTAATGTTATATCAACTTCTTCATCATCACAATAAGGTTTGTATTGTCGTGATTCAGTATAAATTTTGAACCCTGCTTTTTTAAACAATTCAAAAGTATTTTCTTGTAATGAACCTTTTGGTAACCCAATTTTTAGTTTTTTCATTTTTTTCTCCTATATAGATAAACTTTGAATTAAAATATTTAATTTTGAATAATTTTTCAATTGTTGAGATTTAAATTTTTATTTTATAAAAAAATCAAAGTGTTTTTTCTTAACAGAAAAAATGGTTGAAGAAGATGAAGGATTTGTCCTCATTAACATTAACTCAACTGCAAGAATTGATAATAAAAAAAGAAGTTTCAAAAAAAGAAGTACTAACTGCACTTCTTTGTCGTATTAAAGAAGTTGATAAAAAACTAAATGCTTTTATATCTGTGTTTGAAGAAGATATAGAAAAGTTTGAAGATAATAGTTTTGACGGAAAATTCATCCCTATTGCTATAAAAGATAATATATGTATTAAAAATAAAAAAACAACTTGTGGTTCTAAAATTCTTGAGAATTATGTTGCACCGTATGACGCTACAGTAATTGAATATTTAAAACAATCATCAGCAGTGTTTATTGGTAAAACAAATATGGATGAGTTTGCAATGGGTTCTTCAACAGAGACTTCGTATTTTGGTCCTACAAAAAATCCATATGATTTAGAACGTGTTCCAGGTGGATCTTCAGGTGGTTCAGCGGTAGCAGTTGCTTCAGGTGAAGTACCAGTTGCATTAGGTTCAGATACTGGTGGTTCAATAAGACAACCAGCAGCGTTTTGTGGTGTTGTAGGAGTAAAACCTACCTATGGGAGAGTTTCGCGGTACGGTCTTGTAGCATTTGCTTCTTCTTTAGACCAAATAGGAGTTTTCGCAAGAAATGTTATTGACGCTGCTAAAGTTTTAGAAATAATTTGTAAATATGACGAACGAGATTCAACTTGTGTAAACCTACCACAAGAAAATTTTGTTGAAGAACTAAAAAAGGTGGACGAAAATTTTGTTAAAAAAATAAAAATAGGTGTCCCTAAAGAATATTTTATTGAAGGAATACAAAAAGAAATAAAAGATAAAATTTTTGAAGTAATAAATTTTTTGTCAAAAGAAGGTGCGGAAATAAAAGAAATATCTTTACCACATACTGAGTATTCAGTTGCTGTGTATTATATAATAGCGCCATCAGAAGCATCCTCAAACCTTGCACGATATGATGGTGTAAAGTATGGATATAAACATTTTGGTAAAATAGATGAACCACAATATTCTGATATGATAAATATGTACAGATACACACGAAAAGAAGGGTTTGGTCCTGAAGTTAAAAGAAGGATAATGTTGGGAACATACTCGTTGTCCTCAGGATATTATGATGCGTATTATTTAAAAGCACAAAAAGTTCGTAGACTTATTTTTGAAGATTTTATTAACGCGTTTCAACAAGTTGACGTTATTATTACACCAACAACGCCTACTACTGCGTTTAAACTTGGAGAAAAAATAAATGATCCATTACAAATGTATCTTTCTGACATTTTTACGATACCTTGTAATTTAGCAGGATTGCCTGGAATTTCTATTCCGTGTGGTTATGATGAGAAAGGGTTGCCTATAGGACTACAAATTTTATCTTCTCATTTTAAAGAAAAATTGTTATTACAGTTGTCGTATTTTATTGAACAAAATTATAAATTTCAAAAAATAAAAGGGGAATATGTTGTATGAATAATGAGATAAAAAAGTTTAAGGTAACTATTTCTTTAATAAATATAGTTTTGTTTCTTATCATTTTTGTTTTTGTAACAAAAATAAATTCTGTATATAACAAATATGCCTTAAAAGTTGAAGAGTTTAAAAAACTTGAACAAAGTTTACAGGAATATGTAAATTCTATAACACAAAATAATGGTTCTGAAATTGCAGTTTATGTCAAAGATTTGTCAACAGAATATGAAATAAAAATTAATTCTGATAAACGAATACCTTCTGCAAGTTTAGTAAAAATACCGATAATGGCAGCAGTATATTATTTAGTTGATCAAGGTAAATTATCATTGAATGAAAAATTAGTATATAAGAAGAAATATCGTTGTGGGGGGTCTGGTATAATAAAAAGGAGTCGTTATGGAACAAAATTTACTGTAAAAGAATTAGTTGATCTAATGATTACTTTATCTGACAATGTAGCGACACATATGTTGATTGACCGTATTGGTATAAAAAATTTGAACAAAATATTTAAAGATTTAGGATTAAAAAATACTAATATTGACAGGTTTGTGATGGATTTATCTGCAAGAGATAAAGGTATAGAAAATTATACAACTGCTGAGGATATGTCTTTGTTGTTGGAAAAGATGTATAGAGGAAAACTTGTTTCTAAAGAAGCGTCTATTGAGATGTTGTTAACGATGTTAAAACAACGTATTTCTGACCGTATACCTAAAAGATTACCATTATATGTAGCAGTTGCGCATAAAACAGGTTTAATGAGAAATGTTTGTCATGATGCGGGTATTGTTTATACAAACAATGGCGACTTTATTATCTGTGTTTTGACATATAATATAAACCCTCAATTAGCAAAAGATATTATTGCAGATGTTGCATATATGACATATTGTATATATGACAAAAATTATGTTGAAGAAAAAGGAGAAAAAGTTGTAGATGATACTACAAATACTGATATTGGGGATGATACAGGGGGCAACTGAATTTTTGCCAATATCAAGTTCAGGACATCTTGTATTACTGCAATCCATCTTTGGGTTAAAAGAAATGTTGTTATATGATGTGTTGTTACATTTTTCGACTTTATTAGCAATGGTTTTATTTTTTTATAAAGAAATAATTGATTATATAAGAAACCTAAAAATAATTTTTTATATTATATTGTTAACTTTGCCTACAGCAATAATCGGTATTATCATAAAAAAATATTTTGGTTTTGTTTATGATAATATTTTGATTTCAGGTGTATGTTTAATAATTACAGGTTTATGGTTGTGGCTGGCAGAATTTATTTATACGAAAAAAATAAAATATAAAATTTCAGTTGATAACATTGGTTATTTAAAATCTTTACTTATAGGTATTGCACAAGGAATATCTGTTTTACCTGGTATTTCAAGATCAGGTTCTACTTTAGGTAGTGCGTTAATAATGAATGTTGAAAAACTTCAAGCAGTAAAGTTTGTATTTATTGCTTCTATTCCTGCGATATTAGGTGCAACTTTTTTAGAGTTAAAAGAAGTAATTAAAGGAACTGTAGTGTTTCAAACATGGTATATTTATGGTATGATTGTAGCGTTTATTTTTAGTTTGTTGGCACTAAAATTTTTGATAAAAGTTGTAAATAAACAAAAACTTAGATATTTTTCTTATTATTGTTTTATAGTAGGGTTAGTATCAATTTTTTTATATTTTATTAAATAAATAATGAATCTTTTATCCAAACTTTTTATACAGTATCCCATACTTTTGTTTGCAATAACAGTTCATGAGTATGCTCATGGGAAAACAGCAGAACATTTTGGTGATGATACTGCGAAAATGATGGGTCGGCTTACTTTAAATCCGATAGCACATATAGATATTATTGGTACAGTTGTTTTACCTGTATTAGCGATGATAAGTGGTGTCCCTCTTTTTGGTTGGGCAAAACCTGTCCCTGTAAATATGTATATTATGACACGACAACAGGTTATGTTTGTAGGTCTTGCGGGACCAATTGCAAATTTTTTTACAGCAGGATTGTTTAGTTTGATTTATTATTTATTTCACTCTTTTGGTATAGATTTATATGGTGCAGATATAATTTTTATTTATGCAGTAGTGATAAACATTGTTTTAGCTGTGTTTAATCTTATACCTATACCACCACTTGATGGTAGTAAAGTTCTTGAAGGATTACTACCGTATTCTGTTGCACGAAATTATGAAAATATATTTCGTCACTACGGATTTTTTATTTTAATTTTTTTATTATATTCAGGAATATTATGGAACTTACTTTCACCAATTGTGAACTTTTTAGTTAAATTATTTTTACCAAAAATACCTTTGCTACTATGAAAACAATACTATCAGGGATGCGTCCTACTGGAAAACTTCATATAGGACATTATGCAGGTGTACTAAAAAATTGGGTAAAATTACAGGATACTTACAGATGTTTTTTTATGGTAGCAGACCTTCACGCATTAACAACTGAATATGAAAATACAAAAGAGATAAAACAAAATGTATATGAAATAGTTTGTGATTGGCTTGCTTGTGGGATAGATACACAAAAAGCAGTGGTCTTTTGTCAATCAGATGTCCCTGAACATTCTGAACTACATCTAATTTTTTCGATGATAACACCACTTGGCTGGCTTTATAGTTGTCCAACATATAAAGAACAATTAAAAGAACAATCTGCAAAAGATTTAAAAACATACGGGTTTTTAGGTTACCCTGTGTTACAAGCAGCTGATATTTTGTTATACAACGCAGAATATGTTCCTGTAGGTAAAGACCAGATACCTCATATTGAACTTACACGCGAGATTGCACGAAGGTTCAACAATTTTTATGGCAACTATTTTGTAGAACCACAAGCATTACTTACCGAATCTCCATATATTCCTGGTATTGATGGTAGGAAAATGTCAAAATCTTATAACAATTGTATTTATCTTACAGATGAAGAAGAAGAAATTGATAAAAAAGTATATCAAATGTTCACTGATCCTAATAAAATAAGAAAAAATGATCCAGGTAATCCAGAAAACTGTGTAGTGTTAGCTTTTCATAAAGTTTTTAATAAAGAAAAAGCAAAAGAAATAGAATCTTTATGTAGAGAAGGTAAACTTGGCTGTGTTGAAGATAAAAAAAATCTTGCAAAACTGTTAAACGAAATACTTACCCCTATACGAGAAAAAAGGAAAAGTTTTACAAAAGAAAAAATAGAAAAAATTCTTTTAGAAGGACAACAACAAGCTTCTTCTGTAGCAAAAAAAACAATAAATGATGTTAAAAAGTTGGTCGGGATAAGATAGGTGAAAAAGTAAAAAAATATACTTTGTAGCGGTGTGATTTATCACACTTTTTGTTATGTTTTTCAGATTAATAGGATGTAGTTTTTGCACCAATTTCTTGTTTAAGGTATAATTGTATATTATTTTTAATTTATAATATGTAGTTGCAGACCTTGGTCTGCTTATATATATTTTTAAAAAGGAGTAAAAAAATGAATAAAATAAAATCTATGATTTTTGTAATTTTAATTTCAGCATCAATACTTTTTTCAGCACCACAAAAAGATGAAACATATAAACAAATAAATTTATTGTTAGATGTTTTAAAATATACAGAAGAAAATTATGTTGATGAAGTTGATAGAAACAAATTGTTAATTTCTGCAATAAAAGGATTGTTAAAACCGCTGGATCCGTTCTCACAGTTTTTGGAACCTGATACATATAAAGAACTTAAGGTTGAAACAGAAGGACAGTTTGGCGGGTTGGGAATAAGAATTGCTGTACGTGATGAATGGATAACAGTGATTACTCCACTACCTGGTACACCTGCATACAAAGCTGGTATTTTACCAAATGATAAAATTATAAAAATTGAAGGTGAGTCAACTTATGGTATGAGTATTGAAGAAGCGGTGAAACGTCTTCGTGGAACACCTGGAACAAAAGTTACGATAACAATTTCTCGTGAAGGTGTAAAAGAGCCTATTGATTTTACTATAACACGGGATATAATAAAAATTGAAGTTATAAAATATAAGATGTTAGAAAACAATATCGGGTATATTGCTTTGTTTGAATTCAACAGCAACTCTTATAATGATATGAAAAAAGCATTAGAAGAACTTAAGAAACAAGGTATGGAAAGTTTGATATTAGATTTGAGGAACAATCCCGGTGGTCTTTTAGACCAAGCAGTAAACATTGCAAAACTTTTTATAGGTAAAAATAAACTTATTGTGTATACTGAAGGGAGGAAATCGCCAAGGAAAGAATATCGTGCTGATGCAACAGCTTTGTATGAAGATCTACCGTTAGTTGTATTAGTTAATGGTGGTTCCGCGTCAGGATCTGAAATACTTGCAGGTGCACTACAGGATAACAAACGTGCGATACTTATAGGTTCACGTACTTTTGGTAAAGCATCAGTACAAAGTGTAATTGATTTAGGTGATGGATATGGACTAAAACTTACTACTGCAAGGTATTACACTCCGTCAGGAAGGTGTATCCAACGGGATGACTCAGTAAAATCCTCAACACAGACATATACTGGTGGTATTGTTCCTGATATTGTAATTGAAGTACCAAAAGAAATTGAAGCAAAACTTTATCAACAAAGAGAAGAAATTTTTTATCCTGGTAAAGAGCCAACTTCTGCTGTAAAAAAAGAAGAACAAGTTGAAGATGTTGTTTTGAACCGTGCTATAGAAATTATTAAAGCCATAAAGATTTATTCAAACAGATAATGGCAAAGATTATAAACTGTTTAGGTATTGAAACTTCCTGTGATGAAACTGCTGCTGCTGTTGTAAACAGTAGTTATAAAATAATTTCTAATATAATTTTTTCTCAGCAAAAATTACACTCACCATATTTCGGTGTTGTTCCAGAACTTGCAAGTAGAACACATTATGAAAAAATAAATTATGTTGTAGATAAAGCATTAAAAAATTTTGATATAAAAAATATTTCTCTTATAGCGTATACAGAAAAACCTGGACTTAAAGGGTCTTTGTTAATAGGGAAAACAGTAGCAAAAACCTTAGGGTATATTTTTAAAATTCCAACTATAGGTGTGGATCATTTATGGGGACATATACATTCTGTTATACTTTCGCAGAAAGGTAAAATAGGATTTCCATTTATATCTTTGATAATTTCTGGTGGACATACCGAATTAAGCATTGTTAGGTCCTTTACTGAAAGAGAAGTTTTAGGTGAAACACGAGATGATGCAGTTGGTGAAGCGTTTGATAAAGTTGCAAAGTTGCTTTATGAAAAAACTAAAAATAAAGTTTTTAAATATCCTGGAGGTCCTGTGATTGAAAAACTTGCGAAATTTGGGAACCCAAAAAGTATAAATTTTCCACGACCGTATATGTTGGACAGTTGGGATTTTAGTTTTAGTGGTCTTAAAACAGCAGTTGTGTATCATGTTAACTCATTAGAAACATTTAAGTTACAAAATTTAACTTCTGATTACAAACTAATGTATGATATTTGTGCATCGTTTCAAGAGGCAGTTGTTGATACTATTTCTACAAAACTTTTGTATGCTGTAGAAAAGTTAGGTTGTGATATTGTTTGTATAAGTGGTGGTGTATCAGCAAACGTTTATTTAAGAAAAAAATTGAAAAGTTTAGCAAAAATAAAAAAAATAAAAGTTTATTTTCCTCAAAAAAAACTTACTACTGACAATGCTGCAATGATTGCCTCAGCAGGAATACAGTTTTATATAAATAATAAAGTAAGAAAGGAGTAAAAAAAGATGCATGAATATTCAATAGCAAAAAATTTAGCATATATAATATTTAAAGAAATAAATGATAAGAAACCTAAAATAGTAAATAAAATAATTTTTGTTATAGGTAAAGCGTCTGGTATAGATAAAGAATTTTTAGAACATTCGTTTAAAGAACATATTTTCAAAAATACAATATGTGAAAACGCACAACTTGAATTTGTTTTTGAAGAACCAAGAATAAAATGTAAAAGATGTGGTAAAGAATATAGTGATAAAATTATAAAATGTGATTGTGGTGGTGAAGATTTTGATATTATTGCTGGTGATCAAGTTTATGTTAAAGAAATTGAAATAGAATA
>CAZFSG010000030.1:0-5458 GCA_964521665.1 uncultured Elusimicrobia bacterium | reverse complement strand
AGACCATATGTTTACAACCTTGCAAAAAAGTTTTGTATAAAAGGTTATGTAAAAAATAAAACTTCGTATGTAGAAATTGTAGCAAATGGCGACTCAAAAGATATTGAAAATTTTTTAGAAGAACTTAAAAAGATACCTTATCCAGCAAAAATTGATAAACTTTTAATTGAAAATTTTGATGCAAAATTTGACGATTTTTTTATTTTAGAAAGCGAAGAATCTCAGCCACAATTTTTATACATTCCTGCAGAAATAAAAACTTGTCTAGAATGTTTAAAGGAACTTTTTGATCAACACAACAGAAGATATTTATATCCATTCATAAACTGTACTCATTGTGGACCAAGATTCACAATAATAAAAAATCTTCCTTATGATAGAATAAATACAACAATGGATGTATTTATTATGTGTGAGAAATGTGAAAGTGAATATGAAGAACCTACGAATAGAAGGTTTCATGCACAACCTAATTCTTGTTATGAATGCGGCCCTAATATTGAGTTAAGAAACAACAAACTTGAGGTTATATTTTCTAAAGCAAAAAATCCAGCAGATGTAGAAAAAATTTTAGAGTTTGTAGTTAAAGAAATTTTATATGGTAAAATTTTTGCAATAAAATCCTATGGTGGATACCATTTAGTATGTGATGCAACAAATGATAATGTTGTTTTAAGGTTAAGAAAATCAAAATATCGTGAATATAAACCTTTTGCTATGATGGCAGATAGCATAGAAACTATTAAAAAATACTGTTATGTTTCTTCATATGAAGAAAAAGTTTTGAGTTCTTCTGAATCACCGATTGTTTTATTGCTTAAAAAAGAAGAAAACGAAATTTCAGAATATGTTGCACCAAATAGTTTATATTTTGGTTTTATGTTGCCATACACACCACTACAATTTTTAATTTTTTATTTTCTTAAAAAATATAAAAATGTTCCTTTAATAATGACAAGTGGAAATCTTTCTGATGAACCGCAGGTTTATAAAGATGACGATGCATATCAAAAACTTTCAAATATAGCAGATTATTTTTTGACCTATGATAGAGAAATAAATATTCGTTGTGATGATTCTGTGGTAAGAGTTTATAATACAGATACGTATTTTATTCGTAGGTCAAGAGGGTATGCACCTGAACCAGTATTTGTAAATTTTGAATATAATACAAACAAATTATGTTTTGGTGCAGATTTAAAAAACACTTTTTGTTTAGCAAAAGATAATTATTTAATTTTATCTCATCATATTGGCGATCTTGATAATCTGGAAGCAGTTAATTCTTATAAAGAATCAATAGAGTATTATCTAAGAACATTTAAGTTTGAACCAGAAGTTGTTGTGTCTGATTTACATCCTAAATATTTTTCGTCAAGAATTGCTGAAGAGTTTGCATATGAGAATAAAATTAAACTTATAAAATTACAACATCATTATGCACATATGTTAAGTTGTATGTTGGATAATGAAATGTTTGAGAAGTCTATTGGTGTGATTTTTGACGGTACAGGTTATGGATTGGATGGTACGATTTGGGGAAGCGAGTTTTTAGTAGGTGATACAAAAAATTTTGTCCGTAAAGGACACTTTGATTATATTAAACTTTTATGTGGTGATTTAGGAATAAAACAACCGTTTAGACCTGCATTTGGATTTTTGTATGAAGAATACAAGGATAAAAATTTAATAAAAGATTTTTATGATAAAATAAAGGATGTTGACAACTTGCCAAATTTTGAAGAGTTGTATGAAACAACAAAGTTTTTGATTGAAGAAAAAATAAATATTTATGATGTATGTGGTATAGGACGAATTTTTGATCTTGTAGGAATTTTTTGTGCAGTTGGACTTTATAATTATCATGAAGGATACCTACCAACATTATGCGAGTTTTATGCAGCAAAAAAGTTTAATGAAATAATAAACAAAAAGTTAGTTTATAATTACGAAATAAAAAATGAAAATGGGATGTATATTGTTTCTACACGGAAAATACTTAAAGAAGTTTTTGAAGATATTATGTTTAATTATACTTCAAAAGAGGAAGTTTTAGCAAAGTTCCATTATACTTTAATTTCTATAACAGTAGATGTAGTGTTGAAAATTAGAGATGAATTAAATATAAATAAAGTTGTACTTTCGGGTGGTGTGTTCCAAAACAAGATCTTTTTTGAAACTTTGGTTGATTTGTTAAAAAAAGAAAGTTTTGAAGTTTATTATCATAAAAGATTTCCAACAAACGATGCTGGTATTTCAGCAGGACAGTCGCTAGCAGTATGATGGGTGAATGAGTTGATAGGGTTTATAGAGTTTTTAACTAATAACTCTGAAGTAATAACTCGAAACACAAAACCTACTTATATGGACCATCTAACAGAGAAAGAGAAACAAGCACTTAAAGAACTTGTAGATGAACTAAAAAAACTTTATGGTGACAATTTGAGTCATGTAATACTTTATGGTTCAAAAGCGCGTGGGGATGCTACCGAAGATTCTGATATTGATATTTTAGTTGTATTGAAAGAATTTGAGAATATTTCAGAAGAGAGGGAAAAAATTCATAATGTTAAATGGCCAATTTGCTGGAAATATGATTTGGTTATATCTGTGATTATAAGAAATGAACAAGAATATCTTACTCGGTTAAGTCCTCTTTTGTTAAATATTAAAAAAGAGGGAATAGAGTTGTGAACGAAGTTAGGGAATTTATAAAGAAAGCAGAAGAAAACATTAAAGCTTCAGAGTTGCTTGCTGAACAAAAAATTTATTCAATCGCTGTGTCAAGATTATACTACGCTATGTTTTATATAGCTGAGGCATTGCTCCTTACCAAGGGTTTAGTGTATTCTTCGCATTATGCTGTTATTGCTAATTTTGGTAAAGAATTTGCTAAAACAGGAATTTTTGATGCAAAATTTCATAAAGGGTTGCAAAAAGTTTTTGATTCACGTCAAGATGCAGATTATGAACCTTTTGCTAAGTTTACAAAAGAAGAAGTAGAAGATTATTTAAGTTTAGCAAAAGAGTTTTTAGAAAAAGCGAAGGAATATTTAAGTAAATTATATGGACAACCTAACAGAGAAAGAGAAACAAGCACTTAAAGAACTTGTAGATGAACTAAAAAAACTTTATGGTGACAATTTGAGCCATGTAATACTTTATGGTTCAAAAGCGCGTGGGGATGCAGATAGCGGGTCTGATATAGATGTGTTAGTTGTTTTAAAAAAATGACTTCAAGATATGAAGAAATAAAAAAAATTGTGGAAAAAACAAGCCCTATTTGTCTAAAATACAATGTCTTGCTTTCTGTTTTACCAAAAGAGGAAAGTAAGTTTAATGGAGATTACAAAACAATATTTATATATAATGTGTTAAAAGAAGGGATAAAAATATTATGACAAAATCTGAAGAGATTTAATGAAGAAAATAATTGAAATGATACAAATAAAAGAATTTCAGCCTTTGGTTTACAATTTGGAAAAACTTAGTAAATTAAAAATAGAATTTAAAGATGTTGTTTGTCCACCTTATGATGTTATATCACCACAACAACATAGAGTTCTTTTAAGAAAAAAATATAATTTTGTAAATCTTGAGTTACCAAAAGGAACCACAAATAAAAAATATACTTACGCAAAACGACTGCTCTCTTTATGGAAAAAAAATAAAATTGTAATCAAAGAAGAAATACCTTCTGTGTATCTTTATCAGCAAAAGTTTGAATACCCACCTAACTCAGGAAAGTTTTATACAAGATATGGAATATTCTGTTTAGTTGAAGCAGATGCTGAGTATAAAAAAATTCTTCCTCATGAACAAGTTAAACCAAAACCTATTGAAGAAAGAACAAAACTTATAAATACACTCGGTGTGCAAACATCTCCACCATTTTTTATCGTAGAAGATGATGATAAAAAGTTTTATGAATTATTGCAAAATTTTGCAAAACCAAAATATAAAATTTTAGAGTTTGTTGATGAAGAAAAAAATGAAAATGTTTTATTTCGGATAGTGAAGGGTGAAAAAGGATTAAAGGAAATAAAAAATTTATTACAAAAAAAGTTGTTGTTTATTGCTGATGGTCATCACAGGTATAAAGTTACAGTTGAATATCTTAAAAAAATAGGTGGTAAGTATCTTATGGGATACATTTGTTCTTCTTCAGATGAAGGATTGTTAATTTTACCTACACATCGTGCGTTACCACAAAGTCATATTTATGAAGAATTAAAAAAATATTTTGAATTTGGAGAATGGGATGGGAAAAGCGATGTTAAACTTTTGTTTTATAAAAATGGCGAGTTTAAAATTATGATACCAAAATCAAAGAAGTTTGTAAAAGAACAGCCATATTTTTTACTTGACAAAATTTTGTGTGAATTAGAAGGAGAACAAATTAGACAACAATTGTTTTATCATCAAGAAATGAAAGAAGTGATAAATTTTGCTGACAAGTTCAACGGTTGCGCATTTATTTTACCTCCTGTCAGAAAAGACGAATTTGTAAATATTGTAAAAAAAGGGATGGTGTTTCCACCAAAATCAACTTATTTTTATCCAAAAGTAATAAGTGGGTTAATGTTTTACGATTTTAGTTGAAAATTTTATTTGTGTTTTAGTAGTATAGATTTAAAAAATGAGTAAAGAGGGGGGTAATAGAAAAAATTTTTTAAATTTTTTAATCATCCAATTTTTGCTTGATTTTACGACGAAAACTTTAAATGTAAAATTTTTGTAAAGAAAAAATTTTTAAAATTTTGTTGACAAATTTCAATTTTGTGTTATATATATAATTAGAAGGAGTAAGCAGTGTAAATATAAAGAAAAATAAAGATGATTTGTTTACCTAAAAAATGAAAAAGGTTTTAGTTATAACAATATTTGTTCTTTTATGTTCAAATTATTTTGTGAATGAGGATTTTTTTAACTATTTTAACCTCAACAATTTTTCTTTGGTTTCAGTTTCGTTGACATTGTTTGATTCGCGAGATACACAAAATTCATCTAACGAATCTTTACAACAAGTTTTATCAACATTGTTCGTTGAAAGTATTTTCAGAGATTATGTTAAAGGAGAACTACCAAGCTTTATATCAATAACAAACATTCTTTCAAAAAAGTTTTCATCTTTGTGGATTATAAATGAAGTATTAAATTTTGTTATTAAAAAAATTGATTATATAATTTATGAGACAAAAAAAGTTTTTGTATATTTTATAAAATTTTTGTCAATAGCAACCCTTCCTTTATATTTTCTTTTCTATATCAAAACCTACCTTAAAACTTATCGGTTTGCCCCGATAGTTTTAAGGTGTTGATTTAACCCTTAACCCAGAAAACATATACCTATAACTAAGTCTCGCAGTGTATCTTTCTGCGGGACTGATTATAGGTATATGAAAGGGTTAAAGGGTTAATCAGCACCTTGAAAAAAAAGCGCTTCTTTAAAAAAGAA
>CAZFSG010000029.1:10136-16319 GCA_964521665.1 uncultured Elusimicrobia bacterium | reverse complement strand
AGTATACTTCAACTTTGTTTATCCCACATACAGATTTGTCTTTGTTTCCAAACATAACAAAAGAATTACAGAGGTAGAAACAGTCGCTGAGATAAGAATTTATAATTTGGTTGTCGCAGGCTTTAGCCTGCGTATATTATTTGTATCCGCAGATTTTAATCTGCGCATATTTTTTTAATTAATTTAATTTGTAGTAGCAGACCTTGGTCTGCTGAAAGAAAGCAAAGCAGGCTTTGCAACTACAATTTTTATTTATTTTGTAGTGGCAAACCTTGGTTTGCTAAATAACATGAGGATTTAGACTTTGCAATATTTGACATTAGCATCAAAGAAATGCAACAACATAGTTGTTGCATTCTAAGATGTAAGTTTAATTTTTAGGTAGTCGTAGGTTTCAGCCCGCGTTTTTATTGTTTTACGATGCGGCTACCATGGAGTATATTTTTCATAAATACAGTACTTAAGAATTACGGAGGTAAAAACATATGCCTGAGATAAGACAAAATATAGCAACCAAAGAATGGGTTGTTATATCTACAGAACGTGCAAAACGTCCCGAAGATTTTAAAACAAAAAAAGAAAAAAAAGTTTTACCTGAACATTCTGAAACATGTCCTTTTTGTCCTGGGAATGAACATATGACACCATATGAAGTTTTTGTTGTTAATGACGAGTTAGGAAATTGGAAAATACGAGTAATACCTAACAAATACCCTGCTGTTGTTTATGAAGGAACAGTTGAATTTAAAATTGAGGGTATAAAGAGGACTGTTTCGGGAGTAGGTTGTGCAGAAGTAATAATAGAGTCAGCAAAACATAATCTTTCGTTAGCATTAATGTCTGAAAAAGATATTGAACAAATAATAAGAGTGTATAAAGAAAGATACAACTCTGCTGAAAAAGATAAAAGAATAAAATTGGTAATAATTTTTAGAAACTATGGGGAACAAGCAGGTGCTTCTATTGAACATCCTCATTCACAACTTATCGCTATACCAGTGGTTCCGTTTCATATAAGATACAGAATTGAAGAAGCAATGAGATATTATGACGAAACTGGCAAATGTGTATTTTGTTATATGCTAGAAGAAGAATTAAAATTACAAGAACGTGTTGTTGTTGAAACAGGACATTTTGTATCTTTTGTTCCGTATGCTGCGTTAGCGCCATTCCATATGTGGATACTACCGAGAAGACACACTGAATCTTTCGGAGATATTACCGATGAAGAAATTACAGATTTAGCAAAAAATTTGAAACTTACTTTGTCAAAACTTTATTATGGCCTTGATAATCCTGATTACAACTTTGTAATAAGAAGTGTTCCAGTAAACGAAAAAGGTAAGGAGTATTATCATTGGTATATAACAATAATGCCGAGGTTGACAAAAACAGCTGGGTTTGAGATAGGAACCGGTATGTCTATAAATTCTTCACTACCGGAAGAAAACGCTAAGTTTTTAAGAGAAATAAAAGTAAGGTAAAAAGTTTAAAAGTAATAAGGAGAAAAAAGTAAAGTTGAAAATTTTAACAATGTCTGTTTTATTAAGAAGGAGATAAGTTAGGTTGGTTTTGTTTTTGAACAGTTTCATTTTAAGTGAAAAAAAATTTTTTCTATAAATAAATTGGAAGTGGCGAAGTTTATTAAAATAAGAAGAGTGTATATTTTCAATAAAAGGAGATAAACAATGAAAGTTTTATATGCAAGTTTTGAATGTGTTCCTTTTGTAAAAGTAGGTGGATTAGCAGATGTTGTCGGTAGTTTACCAAAAGTGTTAAAAAACATGTCTGTTGATGTAAGAATTGTTATTCCTTTACATAAAAAAATTGATAGAGAAAAATTTAAACTTAAAAATCTTGGGTTAAAAGTTTTAATACCAGTTGGTAATGAATATATTGAAGGAAACATTTGGACAACTAAAAATGATAATGTTCAAGTATACTTTGTAGAGAACCAAAGATTCTTTGATAGAGATGAAGTTTATGCTACTGAAGAAGGTGATTATCAAGACAATCCATTAAGGTTTATATTTTTTAGTCGTGCTGTGCTTGAAACTGCAAAAGCTGTTGATTTTAAACCAGACATAATTCATTGTCATGATATGCAAACAGGGTTGGTCCCAGCGTATTTAAAAACTTTATATAAAATTGATGCGTTTTTCCAAAATACAAAGACCGTCTTTACCATACATAATATAGCATATCAAGGGGTATATCCTGCCGAGATACATTTTGTTGCAGGATTTCCTTGGTATGATTTTATTCCGGAAAAACTTGAGTATTATGGTAATATAAACTTTATGAAAGCAGGAATTGTTTTTGCTGATATTGTCACAACTGTGTCACCAACATATGCAAAAATGATTTCTTCTTTACATTCTGAAGGGAGGGGACTCGAAGGTGTAGTTGCAAAACGTGCTTCTGAAGGTAAACTTGTCGGTATATTAAACGGTATAGATTATTCTGAATGGAATCCTGAGAAAGATCTCTTTATAAAAGCTAATTTCAATGAACAAACTATTGAAGCTAAACGCTTATGTAAAGAAGATTTACAACAAGTTTGTTCTTTTGAACAAAAAGATGTTCCTTTATATGGTATGGTTTCTCGGTTAGACCCGCTTAAAGGTGTTGATTTAATTACTAAAATTTTACCAAAATTTTTGTCTGAACATGATGTCCAAGTTGTAATTTTAGGTAAAGGATACAAAAATTTACAACAACAACTTGAAAAAATACAGAAACAATTTCCTACAAAATTTAGGTTGTTTATAGAGTTTAACAATCCGTTAGCACATAAAATTTATGCAGGTTCTGATTTCTTTTTGATGCCATCAAAATCTGAACCATGTGGATTAGGACAAATGATCGCTATAACTTACGCAACTGCACCAATTGTGTTTAAAACAGGTGGTCTTGCAGATACGGTAGAACAGTTTGATATTGTTTCACTTACTGGTAATGGTTTTGTTTTTGAAAACTATACTGAGGAAGAATTTTACAATTGTCTTTTGCAAACAATAAGAGTTTATAAAGTACCTAATTTATTAAATCAATTAAGAAAGAACATGTTTAGTTATAATTTTTCGTGGGAAAAGTCTGCAAATAAATATGTAGAATTGTATTCTCAACTTACAGGTGTGTCACCAAAGGTTAAAAAAGTAAAATTAAAACAGAAAATTAGAAAAAAGAAGAAATGAAGAAAATTTTATATTCTTTATTATTTCTTTTGCTCTTTGTTTATATTTTAATATCTGTAACAAACATTGTAAGGTGGTACAAATGGTATATTGGAAAAAAAATATCTTTTGTTGTTGATATAGATTTTTTCGTTTTAACAAACAACAATATTGAAAAAGTTGTTGCTCAGATTACTCAGCTCGGAATAAACTTATTTGCAATAGATGTTGAAAATTTTGTGCTAATAAAAGATAATAGATTGTTTGATAACTACAAGTTTGTGTTAAAAATACATAATCAAAAAGTATATAATATTGAAAAAGTTATAGATGTTATTAATAAAAATAAAGACAGGATTTTTTCTATAATTTATTTGAAACCAGACAAATATGTTTTACTACAGTCACAAAAAAATTTATATGCTAGAAGAATCAGCCAAAATGAAGTTAACAAGTTTTTTGAAAAATATTTGTTGTGTTCTCAAAATAAATATTTTAAACTTAATTTTGAGCAACAAGATTTTTTTGCAAAGATTGCCATTGTCCACACAAACTTACTTCCTTTAAGAAGTTTCTTTTGTGATTTAACTCAGATAAATTCTGATGAAGACCTTTCAATAATACTGCTTAAAATTAGAAAAGCAGTTTTTGAACGAAGTTGTTCTATAATTTATATACTACCGTCTGAATATCTTGATTTACCAAAAAATGTTGAAATTATAAAAAGTTTGGTTGATAAATTTAAAAATAACACAACCTTTTCTTACCAAAAATTTTATACAATACATATTAATAAAATTTCTAACTTTATTGTGGTAATAATAGCGGTTGTTTTTCCATTGGTTGTGTTTAAAAAAATAATAAATGTTATTTTACAACATTCTGTTGAAAAAATTTATTTTTTTGTTAATATTCTTACAGTTATTTTAGGAATTACAATTTGGGGTTTTTTACAAAAATATGAATATATTGCAAAAGAAGAATTTATATACGGAATAAAACTAATGTTTTTACTTCCTGTAATACTTTCTTTTTTTGTTATTCTTTACAAAGAAGAAAAAAATTTTTTGTTAAATTACAACTTGACAATCAGAGAGATTTTGTTCATTATCTTGTTGTTAATAATTTTTATCTATCTTTTAGCAAGGACTGGGAATGTTAGCAAAGAATATGTGTCAAGGTTTGAGATTTATCTTAGAGGACAGATAGAAAAATATATTTTGTTTCGTCCAAGATTTAAAGAAATATTTTTTGCACAACCATTGTTTGTTATTTCTTTACATTTATTAAAAAATTATCAACAACGTATTGTAATAAAACTGTTATTTTGTATAAGTATAATTTCGTTAGTTTCAATAATAAACACTTTTTTACATGTTCATACACCGTTATGGTTGTGTGTTTTACGAAGTATTTTAGGTGTTATTCTTGGATGGTTAATTGGTAAAATTTGTTTGTCAATTCTTGGAAAAATTTATAGCTTACAATTTGTATTTTAATGAAAAAAATTTTGTTATGTGGCTATTTTGGATTTAACAACTTTGGTGACGAATGGTTGTTAAAGACAGTGTTTAGGTTGGTTAATATACATGGTAAAAAAAAAGAATTTTTTGTTTTATATAATGTCAAAGAAAAAATAAAAATTGATAAAAATATTGTTTATATACCACGATGGAATTTTATAGAAATACTAAAATCAATTTCTCAAGTGGACACTGTAGTTTCAATAGGTGGGCTGTTTCAAGATAAAACCAGTGTTTTAAGTTTGTTATATTATTTATTAATTTTATTTTTTGCAAAAGTTTTAAATAAAAAAGTTTTTGTATTAAATACAGAATTTGATATCAAAAAATTACCGAAAAATTTTGTTATTTTTTTATTAAACATTTTCGCAGACAGTATTTTTGTAAGAAACACATTTGATTTAAAAAATGGTAAAAAAATAAAATTTTGTCCTGATATATGTTTATCTGATTTTGATGAAAAAAAAGTTTTTGAATCAAAAAAATTAATACATACAGTTGGTATTGTTGTTAAACAAACATCAAATTTTATGTTGTTATCAGAGATGTGTAACGTTCTTTCAAAACAATATAAAATAGTATTTGTGCCATTTCATATTAAAGAAGACTATCTATTTTGTTTAAAACTTTGTAAAAAACTTAACAATTGTGAAATAAGAGTTTGGGATAAAGTTGAAAATTATAGAAACATTTTTGCTGATATTGATCTAATAATAACATCAAGATTACACGGTATAATTTTAGCGGCTGTGTTATGTAAACCTTTTATTTGTGTGTCTGAAGAAGAAAAAATTAAAAAGATGATAAAGTCAACTTTTATGTTAGAACCAACATCTTTATCTGTTTGGCAACAAAAAAATTTTTGTATAACAGAAGAAAATTTGTTTTATCCGAAAATAGACGAAATTAAAAAATACAGGGATTTGATTATAGAAAAATTTTATAGTATTGTTTAACTTTGTAAATTTGTATATTTTTGCACAGATGTGGTAAAATTTAGTATTGTCATATCTATAGATTCTGTTAACTAAAAATGACGTTCTTTGAAATACAAAAAATTATAATTTGGTACGCAGACTTCAGCCTGCGTAATAATTGCAATAACATGGTTATTGCGATCCAAAAATAAAAAAATAAAAATTTATATTTACCAATTTTATATTGGTGTAAAATAGCGCTGAGATAAAATCAGCGGATACAATAGTAATTGATAGATGCAGGTTTCAGCCTGCGCATATTATTTTGTAGTTGCAAACCTTAGTTTGCTGAAATAAATTAAAGCAAAGCAAGCTTTGCAACTACACTTTTTATTTATTTTGTAGTAGTAAACCTTGGTTTGCTAAAAATGTGATTTGTTCTGAATGTGGAGGTGTAGGTGAAATTGCAGGGAAGATAATTAAAAATTTTATCCGCTAATTTTAATTAGCGTTTTTGCGAGCATAAGCGCTGATATAAAATCAGCGAATACAATATAGTGAGCAGTA
>CAZFSG010000029.1:0-10036 GCA_964521665.1 uncultured Elusimicrobia bacterium | reverse complement strand
TTTTGCGAGCATAAGCGCTGATATAAAATCAGCGAATACAATATAGTGAGCAGTAGTAGAAAACCTTGACCTGTCTTTCAAGAGATTGTGGTACAAAAAAAAATGCAATAACGTGGTTGTTGCAGTCCAAAAAGTAAGTTTAATTATTGGTAGCCGCAGGTTTTAGCCTGCGTAATTAGTTTCTCCAAAAAGAATTTTATTTAATTTTTTTCGTCTATAGTTTTCATAAATATCATAAAATAGTTACCAAAACGTATCTATCAGGGAGAATGTATAAATGAAAGTTTTAAGTAATATTGCAAAATTTTTTATTAGCATTATATTGATGAGTTCTCTACTTTTTATGTTTGATGTATACACCTTACTTCGTTGGGCAGAAAACAGGTTAGTTGACAAGTTTGTTTTACATTTTATCTTAGCAGAAAATGCAGATATTAATTATATTTTTAAAGTTTTAAAAACAAATTTTAAAAAATTAAAGTTTAAAGAAATATCTTATATTACAAAACAACAAGTTTTTGATGAAGTAAGACAAAAAGATGAACTTGCAGTTGTGTTAGATGTTATAAAACAAAATCCATTTAATGATGTAGTAAGGATAAAAATAGAAAGTTATTCAAAAAAAGAGTTTGAAAATTTAATTTCTGTTATTAACTCAATACCTTATGTGAAACAAAGTTTATTTGATTACAATATAAAATCCTATCTTGACCGTATGGAAGAATTCCAGCCACTTATAAAAACTGCATATAAAATTATTTTTATTTTTATCGTGTTGTCTATAATTTTTTATTTTTTGAATATTAAAAATTTAAGTATAAACTTATCTTTAACATTGTTGTTTTCCGTGTTATACATTATTATTTTATTAGTCAACAGAAAAATTATTAACCTAATTACAATTGTTAATATAATAAAATTTGATTTGTTAAACATCGTTATGTTTACAGTGATATATTTGTTTTGTATTTTACCAATTTTGGAATTTAACAATAAAAGTTGTCAGATAGAACAATGATTAGAAAAGTTTTAATATTATTTTTATCATTTATGTTATTTGAAAGAGAATCTTTTTGTAGTAAAATTAAACAGACACAACAAAAACTTGATGAAGTAAGTAAATCTATTCAACAAAAAATGCAACAGAAACAGTTGTATGAAACTTATCAAAAGAATATAGCAGACGAACTTAAAAAAATTGAACAGCAGATAAAAAAAATTGATAATGAAAAGAAAACTATAGAATTAAAAATTGAACAAACGAAAAAAGTTCTCGATACAATAAAAAAAGAATTAGATTTTTTATCTTCTGATGTAGAATTTTTTTCAAATATATTACGTTTATATTTAATAAAATATGTAGAACAGTATGTTTTATTAACACCGTTGTTTGAAGAAAATTTTTCTCGCAGAATTAAAAAAGATATAATGAAACAATATACAACAGAATTGTTGCAAACAAGAAATAAAATATATGTTTCTGAGAAATTGAAACAACAATATGATTATCAAAAAAAGAAGTTAGAAGAATATCATAGCGAACTTTTAGATAAAAAAAAGCAACAAAAAGAATTGTTTATTAAAAAAAGTCTGATTTTGGATTCATATAAAAAGAAACAACAAATAGTTGAAAAAGAACTTGTTGAACTTAAAAAAACACAAAAAGAGTTAGAAAATTTGTTAAATAAATTAAAAAAAGAAGAACAAAGAAGGTTAGCAAAATTACAAACACAACAGGTTATAAAAATTGATAGGAAATTTATAAAACCGATAAATGGGGAAATTGTCCGCAAGTTTGGTAAACAACAGGTTACAAAAGATGGTAGTTGTGTTGTTAACAACGGAGTAGTTATTGTTGGTCTTTCAAACGACAATGTTGTTTCAGTAGATGATGGTGTTGTGTTATTTGTTTCGCCAAATTTCCGTAGTTATGGTAAACTTATAATTATAGAACATAAAGAAAATATTCATACAATATATGGTATGCTTGGAGATATATTAGTACACGAAACAGCAAAAGTTAAAAAAGGACAAGTTATTGCTAAAACAGATTCTTCAGGACAGTTATATTTTGAGTTAAGAAAAAATTTTGTTGCAATAGATCCTGAACTTTATTTTGAATAAATTTTTTATGAACTTTATGAACTTGAACAAATTTTTTGTTTTATTTTTGTTCTCATTATTTTTTTTATTTGCTGAAGCTTATTGTATAAAAACAGATGTGTTTAAATACAAAATTTATCCAACTGAAAATTTTGATGTATATTATTCTGATGAAAAATTTGAAAAAATTTTGCCTCAAATAGAACAAATTTTAGAAGAAACTTTTGTTAAAAATACAGAATATTTTGATGTTAAATTTGATTATAAAATACCGTTCTTTATTTACTATGGATATCAACAATTTTTACAGAATACTATTGTTTATGTTTCTGAAGGAACTGGTGGTGTTACTGAAGCGTTTAAAAATAGGTTGCTTGTGCCATATACAGGTTCAATGAAATTTTTCCAACATGTCATAAATCATGAGTTTATCCACGAAGTACAATTTAACATTTTATATTCGGGTGTATGGAGAACACCATTGTTATTAAAATCAATTTTTTATCCAAATTGGTTGTTAGAAGGTCTTGCTGAATATAGGTCTGCATTGTATACGAAAACATTACAAGAAATGTTAGTTAGAGACATGGCAGTGTCAAATAAATTGCTTCCATTAGAACATTTACACAATTTTGCACATTTGAAACCACATATGGTTTTACCTGCGTATGAACAATCTGCAAAACTTATAGAGTTTATAGAAACAGAATATGGAAGAGAACGGCTTGTAAGTATATTAAAACTTTATAGAAACAGGTTTGATGTAAACAGTGTGTTGTCTATTGCGTTAGGGATAGATTTAAAAAAATTGCAACAAAAATTTTTCGAAGAAATGCGAACTTATTATAACTATGAAGTAGAAATAAATTCTATGACAGATTTGGATGTATCTAAAAAAATTACAAAAAATGATGTGTATCCAGTTCATTATTATTCTCCAATAATGTACAAAGATAAAATCATATATTTAGGTGATTCTGAAGGTAAAATAATGTTTTATGTTAAAGATAAAACGAATAAAGAAAAATTGTTGATACCAAAAAATGTTTTTGACAAAAACATTGATTTTGTTCAAACAGACACAACCCGTGTTTCTGTTTCAGAAGATGGCATTTTGTGTTTTGTAGGATTAAAAAATAATAAAAGCTATTTATATTTGTATAATATCTTTACAAGAAGGTTAAAAAAAATAAATTTTAAAAAAGATATAGATTTACTTGTCTCAAGTTATATTTCGTCTGATGGTGAAAATGTTTATTTAGCAGGGATTAAAGATTGTAAGAGTGTAATCTTTAAATATGAGATAAAGAACAAAAAACTTCTAAAACTTAAAGAAGATGAAAATTTTGTTTCACAAATTTATTTTAATAATGAAAAGTTAGTTTATACAAAAGAGCTCCAGTGTAAAAAATCAGATGTTTTAACTTGGCAGACTGATATATTTTTGTATGATTTGCAAAACAATTTGGAACAACAAGTAACTTCAACAATTACGGATGAAGAATTTCCTCAGTTGATAGATAACCAACGTATTTTGTTTATCAGCGACTATACTGACGATTATGATAAAAAATTTTATGGTGTTAAAAATTTGTTTATAGTAGAAATTTCTTCACTAACAAAGTTTACCAAACTTACAAATGTTATAGGTGGGGTTAACTATGTATATTGTTTAAAAGATACAATTCTTCTGTGTTATTATCGTAATTTTAATCAAGATGTGTATAAGTTTAATATAACAGATCTGACACAAAACTATGTGTTTTTATCTGAAATTTCTACAAATGATTTAAAAGAACAAAAATATGAATTACAAAATGTTTCATTAAAAAATATAAAACCGTATAAATTTAATTTTTCTACGGATCTGTTGTTACCATTTATATATTATTCTTCGTATGAGGGGTTAATTATGTTGTTATACTGGCAAGGATCAGATATGGTAGGGGAACATAAAAGTGCAGTGTCGTCGGTAGTATTGGGTGATAAAAATTATTCTGTAAATATACAATATGAATTTTTGAAATGGAGACCAATAATATTGTTGAATATTGTTGCGGAAAGTGTGTATAACATACAAGAAGATGCAATAAAAAGATTGTTAGGGACAAATTTAGGTATATATTATCCTTTTAATAGAAATTCTGCAATCGGTATTATTTTTAGTTATTTAAACATGATTGATGAACATTTGTCAGAATTTTACACAGAAAGAAAGCGAGAAAATATAGTTACTTTTGAATACGAGATAAATACTATTATAGGCAAATATTTAGAACCGGTGAGAGGATATAATAGTTTGTTTATTGCACAAGTTTCTGACAGAATATATGATGGAGATTTTTCATATTGTATTTTTAAGTATTATTTTGTAAACTATTTTAATTTAGGTAAAGAGTGGTCTTTATTTACTCGTACACAATTGTTAGCAAGTTTTGGTAAAGATAAAATAAATTTTTATTTTGGCGGTCCTGAACGGTTCAGTGGTGTGTGGTATAACGATATTGTTTCTTCACAGATAGGGTTGTTAAGGTTAGGGGTGAGGATCCCACTTGTTTACGATATTAATTATTATATGTGGTATTTATTTCCTGATTTATTTCTCAAAAGTCTTTATCAAGAAAACTTTGTTGATTTTGGTTTTGATGGTGAAAGACAAAAATTTTACAGTGCTTTAGGGGTAAAGTTTAAACTATATACATTTGTATTGCAAACATTTGTATTAAAATTTGAATTATCTTTTGCACGACAGTTTGATGTAAACAAACCATATTATTTATATTTTACAATTACAGGCGGAATTTAAGTTATGGTAAAAAAGAAAAAAGGGATGAAGTTTTTGTTGTGGTTGGTAATTTTTTTCTTTTTAAGTATACTTCTTTATAATATTACTGAAAAAATAGTTCATTCAAAAAAAGAAGTTGTTGTCCCTAATATTATTAACAAATCTGTATATGAAGCGTTAGATATTGTATCAAAAATGAATCTTAGTCTTAAAAAAATAGGTGAAGTGTATAATCCTAATTATCCGATAGGGACTGTAGTTTCGCAACAACCTTCGGCAGGGATGGTTGTTCGGGAAGGACGATCAATAAATGTGGTATTAAGTTTAGGTGGAGAAAAAGTTTTTGTTCCAAACATTGTTGGTGAAGATTATCGTAAAGCAGAAGTTTTGTTGAGACAATATACTTTATTTATTGGTACTGTTACACAACGATATTCACTAAAAGTTGCAAAAAATAAAATTATTGAGCAACAACCACGAGAAGGTGAACTTGTTGATAAAAATACACCTGTGAACATAGTTGTCTCATTAGGTTTTCCACCAGAAGATGTTATCCTTATGCCAGATTTTAAAAACAAACATATAAATGATGTGTATCAGTGGGCACAAAAATATGGGTTTGAAATAAATGTTAAAGAAGAAGTTGTTGAGGGGTATAATGATTCCGAAGTTATAGACCAACGACCTCTCCCAGATGAAATAATTAGTAACACAACATTTATTGAAGTTGTGATTGCAAAAAATAAATCTGCACTGAAGAAAGAGCAAATATCATATAATTTTGAATACGAACTTCCATTTTTAGGGGATACTCCTAAAAATGTTAAAATAGTGCAAATTAGTGCTGAGGGTGAAAATGTGTTGTATAACAAACCAACTTTGCCAAAACAAAAAATACAATTGTTTGTTCCACCCAAAAAAAATTCTCGTATACGAATTTTTGTAGATGGAGTGTTAATTGATGAAAGATAAGTCGTTAAGAGAAGCGCTTTCTCCATTACCCAAAATTTCTGTTTCTTTGTTAACCAGCGATCTTGCTAATCTATATAACACAGTTAAAAAACTTGAACATGCAGGAACTAAAGTTATCCATATAGATGTTATGGATGGCAATTTTGTTCCAAATTTAACTTTAGGACCACCAGTGATAAAATCGTTAAGAAAATATACAAAATGTTTTTTTGATGTGCATTTAATGGTGAACAATCCAAAAGAAAGTTTTTTGTGGTATATAAACTCAGGTGCTGACTTAATCGTTTTCCATTATGAAGCAGTTAAAAAAAGAGATATAAAGAAACTGATTTATGATATTAAGAGTCATGATGTATTTTGTGGTATTTCGATAAAGCCTGCGACATCTGTTAAGAAGTTGTTACCATATCTTGAACTTATAGATTTAGTTTTAGTGATGACTGTAGAACCTGGTTTTGGTGGACAAAAAATTTTGTCTGATTGTTTGTTTAAAGTAGAGGAGTTAGTAAAAATACGTCAACAAAAAAGGTTGAGTTTTATAATTTCGTGTGATGGTGGAATAAACGAAACAAACATTAAAAATATAATAGATTTAGGTTGTGAGTTGCCGGTAGTAGGTAATGCAATTTTTTGTGATATAAATTTTGTTAGAAAAATAAAAAAATTTAATATGTTGACAACAAGATTAAAATTTTATAAAAGAAAACCAAATTATGGCTGACCTTAAGGAAATTATAAAAAAGTTTGTAATTTTACAGAAATATGACGAAGAAATACAGTTTTTAGAAGAAGAAATAGATTCCATCCCTACTGAGATACAAAAACAACAAGAAATTCAATTACAAAAACAGAAAGAGATTGAACAGGAAAAAGAAAAAATTAAGAATTTACAAGTTCAACTAAAGAATAAAGATTTAGATCTTCAATCTGTAGAACAACAGATAAAAAAACATACTCAAGAATTAAATAATGTAAAAACTAATGAACAATATCGTGCATTGCTTGCTGAAATAGAGAAATTAAATCAGCAAAAGGATATTATTGAAACAGAGATTCTTGAACTAATGGAAAAACAGGATTCTTTGAAAAAACAAATTTCAGAAATAGAAAAGAATTTTTCTTTTGAGCAAGCGGAAATAAAACAAAAAATTGACCAACTTTCTAAACGGAAACAAGAGTTAGAAGAACAACTTCAACAAAAAAAGAAACAGCGTGATGAGTTTTCTCAACAAGTAGAAAAAAAATATATTACAATTTATGAACATGTGCATAATAACAGAGATAGTGTAATGTCGCCAGTTGTTCAAACACCGGATGGGTACAATTGTGGTGTTTGTAATATGCGGTTAACTGAACAAGAAATAAGTGAGATAAAGAAATATGAAGATTTTGTTTTATGTTCTTCTTGTTCACGGATTTTGTATATTATAGATGATTTCCAACAGGATACAAAATGAAAAGGTATCGCCTCTTTTCTTTTTGAAAGAAAAGGGGAGGAAAGTCCGGTCTTCCTTCTCAGATAGCATTTAAAATATGCTATCTGAGAAAAAAATGCAGTTGGTGACTACAAGACGTCCTACAAAAAAGTAGGATTCTTGTAGGAAACCAACCGTCCCACAATTAGTGGGATAGAGGTGCGAACAGAGACGCTCCAAGGGGTGACTCTTGGAGGTCCCATACTCAATTAAAATTGAGTATGGGATAGCCTTCCTATAAGTCATTTTTTGACGAAGGGAAGGGTGAAACGGCTAAATCCTTGCAGGAAGCAAGACCAAGTTTTTTGGTAGGTCGCAGTAGACAAATGATACCTATCCTGCTTGTTGCAGGATACAGAAACCGGCTTACATTTTGTATCCTGTTGGTTAACTAAGAAATTTATGGAAATAAGTTTTTTAAACAGAAAAAAATGTGTTGGATTAGATATTGGTTCAAAAAATATTAAAGTTGTATATTTAACTACAAGACAAAAAAAACTTTATCTTAATAACTGGCATCTCGTTAACCTACCTAACGAGATTGTCTCATTAGAAACACCTCCTGAAAATAGAGAAGCAATAGTAATAGATATATTAAAGAATATATTTTCTAAAAATAAAAATTTGCCAAAAAAGTCAGTATCGTCTATTTCAGGACCATCAGTAGTTATTCGTCCTATTAAAGTGCCGTTGTTGACAAAAGAAGAACTTTCTAAATCTATTTCTATAGAAGCAGAGCCGTATATTCCGTTTGCTATTAAAGAAGTATATTTAAGTTTTGATATAATAGGTGAGATTCTTGAAGAAG
Organism: uncultured Elusimicrobia bacterium; assembly: GCA_964521665.1. Classification (GTDB taxonomy): domain Bacteria; phylum Elusimicrobiota; class Endomicrobiia; order DTEH01; family DTEH01; genus JANXDG01. Next base: position 1,893 of record CAZFSG010000029.1, on the reverse strand, counting down.
GTGTTCGCAAAAACGAAGTTATAGTTGTTGCTGCAAAAAAAGATGTTGTTGATAAACATATAAATATTTTGACACAATGTGGTATTGTACCCAAATATATAGATGTAGATATTTTTGCAATAGAACGAACTTTGAAATATAATTACGAAATAGAAAATGAAAACGTTTGTGTAGTAAATATTGGTGCTAATATGACAAATGTTGCAATTATAGAAAATGGTGTTGCAAAAACATGTCGTGATTTGCCTTTAGGGATGTTTTATATTCTAAACGAGATGAAAAAACTCAAACAAATGGAAATAGAAGAAATTATTAACTATTTTAAAAATGATGGATTGATACTTACAGATGAAGAAAAAGAAGAATATCTTTCACAGAATAAAAAAGTTGAACTTAGTATTTCAAAAGATTTAGTTGCGATACTAAAAGAATTTTCTACAGAACTTCATAAACTTATTGATTTTTATTATTTTCAAAAAGGAGAACAAAAGCCTATATCTAAGATATTTTTATCAGGTGGGGGGTGTGTAATAAAAAATTTAGCGTTGTATTTTACTTCTGAATTCAAGATAGAAACAGAAATTGTGGACCCGTTTAAAAGAATATTAAATGCAGATGATGTACCTAATGAATTAAGACCGTTTTTTGCAGTAGCAGTAGGGTTAGCAATTAAAGGGTATCAAAATGGTTAATATCAATCTTTTACCTCAGGAATTTATCCAACGCCAAAAATTTAAAGAAGTAGTATCTTTGGTCATATTATCCGCAGGTATAGTGAGTGTAGTTTTAATTTCATTTTATATTTTACAACTTTCTACGTTAATAAAATTGCAAACAGAACTTGCTATTATACAGAGGGAAATAAAAAGTTTAGAACCTATTGTTAAAGAAGTTGATCAACTTCAAAAAACCAAGGCAGAGTTAGAATCTACGAAACAACTTGTTTCACAATTATTATTTAGTGGTCTTATATATCCCAAATTTATGGTTGATTTGTTGAAAGTATTGCCTGAGAATATTTGGTTATCAAATTTGAACACAACTGTTATTCGTGATACTGCAAATAATATGATCTCTTCTTTAGATGTAAGACTTACTTGTTTTTCATATGACAAGTTTTCAATAGCAGATTTTTTATCAAATTTAGAAAATTCTGAAAAGTTTAAAGATGTTCGTTTAGGACCCATTAATATTTCTCAACAGGAAAAATACGAACTACATAATTTTACAATAGAATTTAAATATACAGTCAAGTAAAACATTAATGAAAAAAGACCAACAAAAACTTTTTCTTATTATCTTATGTTTTGTCGCTTTTATGTTTATATACTATAATTTATTATTATTGCCATTAAGAAAGAAAATTGTAGAAGTTAAAAAAAATATAAGTGAAGAATCTGCGAGATTAAATAAAGCAAGAATTTTAAAAGAACAACTACCACTACTTAAACAAGAAACAGAAATGTTAAGATTACAAATAGAACAACTTAAACAAAAATTACCTACTACGCCAAATATCCCAGAACTTATAAAAATTATAGGGAAAGAAGCAGAATATTATAATGTAAAAATTTCAAATCTTACACCTAAAGAAATAAATTCTTCACCAAAAGAGTTTAATGAAATACCTTTTTCAATAAATTTTATGACAAATTATCATAATTTAGCACAGTTTTTAGCTTCTATAGCACAGGGTAGACGTATTTTTGCTGCACAAAATTTACAACTAAATTATTCTCAAACAACACAAACTGATTTAAATTTATCTGGTACTTGTATACTTATTGCATATACATTAAAATGAAAAGAATAGTAATAAACTTTGTTTTATTAGCAGTAATACTAACTTCTTGTGGGAAAGAAAAAAAGCAAGTTGTTTCTCAAAAACAAGTT
>CAZFSG010000028.1:3271-16415 GCA_964521665.1 uncultured Elusimicrobia bacterium | reverse complement strand
AGATTAAAGTAAAATCGTCAAAAGGTGTTATCACTGCAATAAGAAAAATTGGTGTGATAAGATAAAATTTTTTCTTCTTTATATTACTTTTTAATTTTTTCTTTTCTGACTATTGAAACTAATCTTGTGTTTTTATAGATATTTTTCATTAGCACGCAAAGTTGTGAATCAAAATTAAGTTTTGCTGCTTAACATATGTAGCTGCAGAAAAAGTTAATTTACATATTTTTGGTTCAACTAAAAATATAAGGTAGCTGCAGGCTTTTGCCTGCGTGATTAATTTCACTATATTTTTGAGGAAGTAAAAAAATGAAAAAAATTTTTTATATATTTTGTTTTACTACCATTTTTTTGTTATCTTGTTGGTCACAAAAAATTGATGAGAAAAAAATTTTTAAAGATTTACCAAAAGGATATTATGCAGCTATTATTACAGATTTTGGTACAATAGTTTTTGAACTTTATGAAAAACAAGCACCTAAAACTGTAAAAAATTTTGTAGACCTCGCGTTAGGGAAAAAAGAATGGGTTGACCCAAAAACTGGACAAAAAGTTAAAAAACCATTTTATGATGGACTTATATTTCATCGTGTAATACCAAACTTTATGGCACAAACTGGTTGTCCAAAAGGTGATGGTACTGGCGGTCCTGGATACGAATTTGAAGATGAATTTTATGAAGGGTTAGTTTTTGATAGACCAGGACGTGTTGCAATGGCTAACCGTGGGCCTAATACAAATGGTTCACAAATTTTTATCACTGTTGTTCCAACACCATGGCTTAATATGAAACATACAATTTTTGGACAAGTAGTTCGTGGTCTCGATGTAGTAGAAAAAATTGTTTCAGTACCACGTGATTACCGTGATAAACCTTTGTCACCAATATATATAAAGAAAGTTTTGATAAAAAGAATTAAATAAAAAAATGGAAACGGAAAATAATTTTCTATCATCTTCTCTATTAAGAGGGGTGTGTCCCCTTAGGGGCGGGGTGTGTTGCTATATATACGAACATATTTATTTTTTTGTTTCTGTAGTGTGTTTGTGATACAAATACAACTATTTTAGTTAAGTGGTATTGAAAACTTCGTGTATTGGCTGGTCTTCCTGTCACTGCTATATATCTATTTTAATTAAGTGGTATTAAAAACCAGTATAAAGAAATAACTAATACTATGGCTATAAAAAAAGATTATTACGAAATACTTGGTGTACCAAGAAACGCATCTCAAAAAGAAATTGAAGAAGCGTATCGTCGGCTCGCTGTACAATACCATCCTGACCGTCACCCGCCTGAAAAAAAAGAAGAAATGCGAGAAAAATTTAAAGAAATATCAGAAGCATACGCTGTTTTGTCTGATCCGAATAAAAGACGACAATATGACATGTATGGTCATGCTGGGATTGATAGTGCTTACACACCAGAAGATATTTTTTCAGGAGTAGATTTTGGTAGTGTATTTCGAGATTTAGGTTTTGAAAGTGTGTTTGAAGACCTGTTTGATTTTTTTGGTGTAAAAACACGAAAACATGGGCCACAACGTGGTGCTGATATTGAGATACCTGTTACCATAACATTAGAAGAAGCGTATAAAGGTACAGAGAAACCAATATCGTTTTATCACACGGTTGTTTGCCCTGTTTGTAAAGGTAGTGGTGCAAAACCTGGTACTTCGAAAAAAGTGTGTCCAAAATGTAAAGGTGATGGTAGTGTTAGTTACTTACGCGGATTTTTCACTTTTAAAGAAACCTGTCCACGATGTAAAGGTCAAGGCGAAATAATAGATATTCCTTGTGAACGTTGTAATGGTCATGGTAAAATCAAACAACAAGAAAACATTGTTGTTAAAATACCAGCCGGTGTCGATAATGGTACATCTATACGTGTTAAAGGTAAAGGTGAGGCGGGTGTTGGAGGAGGTGCCTCGGGCGACCTTTATGTAGCAGTACGGATACAGCCACACCCTGTATTTGTTCGTCAAGGGGATGATTTGGTTTGCAAAGTTGAGATACCATATCCTATTGCAGTATTAGGTGGTGAGATAGAAGTGCCTACAATCGATGGGAGCAAAATAAAAATGGCTGTACCACAAGGAACACAACCTGGTAAAGTTTTTAGAATAAAAGGTAAAGGTATGCCTGACCTGCATACTGGCAGAAAAGGTGATTTGTATGTAGAAGTTAGCATACAAGTACCATCAAAACTTAATGAACGACAACGGAACGCTTTACGTGAATATGCAAAAACACTCGGAATTGATATATAGTTAATTAAAATGTTTCAATTTTATATTCCAGAACTCAATTTTGACCAACAACAAGTTTTCATAACATCAGAAGAATTTCATCACTTAAAAAATGTTCGCAGAGTTAAGATAGGCGAAATTGTTCAATTGTTTAATGGTAAAGGACTTGTGTTCAAAGTAAAAGTAAAAAAGTTTTATAAAGATAAAGTTGAAACAGAAGTTTTAGAAAAATATAATGTTTTAAAAAAACCATATAAAATTGTGCTTTGCCAAGGAATAATTAAAATTGATAAGTTTGAACAAGTAATTGAACAAACTACAGAAGTTGGTATTGACGAAATTGTACCTTTAGAACTTGACCATTGTATAATAAAATCGCAACTGCTAATAAATAAATATCAACGTTTTAATAAAATTATAATAGAAACAGCAAAACAGGCAAATATTGCATATTTGCCAAAGTTGCACCTACCACAAAAATTAGACGAGATATTTAATGATAGTGATAAAGAAAAATGGTTAATCATTGTATGTTATAAAAATTCAGATTGTAAACTTGTTGACATTGATAAAGAAATAAAACAAAATGATAAAATAAAAGTAATAATAGGACCTGAAGGAGATTTTTCAAATAAAGAAATAGAATTTTTGAAACAACAAAATGTTAAATTTGTCTCGTTAGGAGATACAATATTGCGAGCAGAAACTGCTGCTGTTGTTTCTGTAAGTTTTATTACACAACTTAAGTTTCAAAATTGACTACTATGAACTATTTTGTGCGTACATTTGGTTGTAAAACAAATCAATACGAAAGTCAATTAATAAAAGAACTTGTGGAACAAAACGGAGAAAATGTAGTAGAAGATTATTGTGATGCAGATATTGTTGTGGTTAACAGTTGTGCTGTAACTGCTGCTGCAGAACGCGATGTATACAAATTTATCCGTAGGGTGTATCGTGAAAGTAAAAAAACAAAACAAGTGTATCTTGTTGGATGTTACGCAGAATATATAAAACAAAATAACTTATATAACAAATTTTTTGCACGGCTTGCTGCAGCTATTCCTATAAAATTTTTTGGGAATAAAGAGAAATATAATTTTGTTAACAACAGTGTATCAATAGAAAATTGTGGTATAAAAAAATTTTTTGGATCTACTCGTGCTTATGTTAAGATACAAGATGGATGTAATAACTATTGTAGTTATTGTATTGTGCCATACTTAAGAAATAATCTTATAAGTAAACCAGTGGATGTGGTATTAAAAGAAATTGAACAACTTGTGAAAAACAATTTTTTTGAAATATATTTTGTTGGAACAAATATAGGGAAATATTTTTATAAAGATGGTGATAAAATATACGATTTTGTAGACCTTTCTGAAAGAGTTTTATCAGAATTTAAGCAAGTTGTAATTTTGTATACTTCGTTAGAACCACCTGACCTTACAGAAAAATTTTTTAATCTTTTAAAAAAATATAAACACAGAATTTTTCCACATTTTCATATACCATTACAATCTGCTGATAATAAAATCCTTGAGGAAATGAAAAGAAAATATACTGCCGAAGAATATATTGAGAAAATTGAAAAAATAAGAAAAATAATACCAAATGCGATAATTTCTACTGACATTATCGTTGGATATCCGACAGAAACAAAAGAACAATTTTTTACTACTATGAAGTTTATAGAAAAAAATAATTTTAACTGGGTACATGTGTTTCCGTATTCTGCAAGGATCGGTACTGAATGTTATAAAAAATATGGTGAATTTGTACCATACGATGTAAAAGAACGAGTTAGAGAAATAAATAAACTTAACAAAATTTTAGGAGAGGATTATTTTAAACAACTTTGTAAAGTAGGTTAAAAATAATAAATTTTGTGTATTTACATGTTTTAAGGTTCTTTTAACTAAAAATGATGTAGTCGCGCAGGCTGAAGCCTGCGCGACTAATTTCACTAAAAATAATCTTATTTTAAAAGGGGGTAATATTCTATATGAGCATGGATTATTTTTTAACAGAAGAACAAAAAATGATGGTAGCTCTTGTTAAAGAAATTGCTGAGAAAAAAATAAAACCTGTTCGAGAATATTATGACGAAACAGAAGAATTCCCATGGCCTATAGTTGAAGAATTAGCACGTGCTGATCTTATGGGAGTATATATACCACAGGAATATGGTGGTACAGGCGGGAAAATTTTAGATTTGGTTTTAGTAATAGAAGAACTTTCTAAAGTAGATGGAGGGATAGCGTTGGCATTAGCAGCTACAGCTTTAGGTGCTTTACCTATACTTTTGTTTGGCAACGAGTATCAAAAACAAAAGTATTTGCCTGATATAGCATCAGGTAAAAAACTTGCTGCGTTTGCATTAACAGAGCCAGAAGCAGGGTCTGACGCTTCTGCAATACGAACTACTGCAACAAAAGATGGAGATTATTATGTTCTAAACGGGACAAAATGTTTTATAACAAACGGTGGTGAAGCTGAAATTTATACTGTGTTTGCAATGACTGATAAATCAAAAGGTGCACGAGGTGCCTCTGCATTTATTGTAGAAAAAGGTACACCAGGGTTCACCTTTGGTAAAAAAGAGAAAAAAATGGGTATCCGCGCCTCTGCTACACGCGAACTTATTTTTGATAATTGTAGAGTACCAAAAGAGAACTTGTTAGGTAAAGAAGGACAAGGGTTTATTATCGCAATGAAAACTTTTGATATGTCAAGACCTGGTGTTGCTGCACAAGCACTAGGTATTGCAGAAGGTGCACTTGAAGATGCTATAAAATACGCAAAACAAAGAAAACAGTTTGGCCATCCGATCATTGGATTTCAAGCAATACAACATATGTTAGCAGATATGGCTACAGAAATTGAAGCTGCAAAATGTTTGCTTTATCAAGTAGCAAAAACTATTGATGCACATCCTGAAGGAAGACATACAAAAATTTCTGCAATGTGTAAACTATTTTGTTCTGATGTTGCAATGAGAGTTACAATAGATGCATTACAAATTTTTGGTGGATACGGATATATGAGAGAGTATCCTATGGAGAAACGTGTACGCGATGCTAAAATTACTCAAATATATGAAGGTACTAACCAAATACAACGTAATGAAATAGCGTTGGCATTGATGAAAGAGTATTGATAGTATTATGATAAAAATATTGTTTATAGGTGATATTATTGGTGAACCTGGCAGAAAATGTGTGAATTATGTGTTGAATAATTTATTGAATAAAAATGAGTATGATTTAATAATAGCAAATGGTGAGAATCTTGCTGGTGGTAAAGGTATATCAAAAACTGTTTTTGAAGAAATTGTTAAAAGTGGTGTAGAAATTGTAACTTTAGGAAATCATACATTTTCAAGAAAAGAAGTAGAAGAAATTATTAACTATCCACAAATTGTTCGTCCACTGAATTATCCTGAAGGTGTCCCAGGACAGGGATACTGTTTTGCAAAAACAAAATCTGGGATAGAAATTTGTGTAATTAACCTTTTAGGAAGAGTGTTCACTATTGAATGTTTAAATTGTCCATTTAGAACTGTAAATGAGTTGTTAGAAAAGATCAAAGAAAAAACAAATGTTGTCATTGTTGATATACATGCTGAAGTGTCGTCAGAAAAAAATGCAATTGGCCATTTTTTAGATGGCAAAGTTTCTGCAGTGTTAGGAACACATACACATGTACCTACTGCTGATGCTAAAATTTTACCTAATGGAACTGCTTATATTACAGATGTTGGTATGTGTGGACCACAGTATTCAGTTATAGGTCTTGAAATTGAAACAGTGTTAAAAAGATTTTTGTATGCTATACCACAAAAGTTTAATGTTGCAAAAGGTCCATGCCAGTTTAACGCTGTTGAAGTTTATATTGATGAAAAAAATGGGAAAAGTTTGCAAATAAAACAAATATTGTTTGAAAATATAAATGTATGAATAATAAGTTAATAGATGGTAAATTGGTTTTAACTGTAAGTGAACTAAGTAGACTTTTAAAAGATTTAATTGAACCTGCTTTAGAAAAAATATATGTAGAAGGAGAAATTTCTAACCTTAAATTTTATTCTTCAGGACATGGTTATTTTATCCTCAAAGATGAGAAAGCACAAATAAAAGCTATAATTTTCCGTGAATTTGTTAAAAAACTAAAATTTAAACTACAAGACGGACTCAAAATTATATGTTATGGAAGAATAGATTATTATGCGGCTCGTGGCGAAGTAAACCTTGTTGTTTACGAAGTAATACCAAAAGGTATAGGAGAACTACAGCTTGCGTTTGAACAATTGAAAAAAAAATTAGAACAAGAGGGTCTTTTTGATGTTAAACGTAAAAAAAAGATACCTTTGTTACCACAGAGAATCGGTGTAGTAACTTCACCTGATGGTGCTGCAATAAGAGATATTCTTACAGTTATAAGACGAAGGTTCGCAAACGTTGAAATAATTCTTTACCCAGTAAAAGTTCAAGGTGACACTGCAAAAGATGAAATTGCTGAAGGAATAAAATTTTTAAATGAATATTTTCCTCAACTTGATGTGTTATTGGTAGGCCGTGGTGGAGGTTCTATTGAAGATCTTTGGGCGTTCAATGAAGAAGTTGTCGCACGTGCTATTGCAGCATCTAGGATCCCTGTGATATCTTGTGTAGGTCATGAAATTGATTATACAATTGCAGATTATGTAGCTGATTTACGGGCTCCAACACCCTCAGCAGCGGCTGAACTCGTAGTAAAAAGTAAAGAGGAACTAAAACATAAAATTGAAAGTCTTGCTATAAGATTGTCACAAAATGTCAAACAATTGATAAATTTTTATCAACATAGATTACAACAAATTACAAAACGAAAAATCTTTGTTTCACCACAGATGTTCTATGAAGAAAAAATAAAAAATTTATTAGATATTGAGAAAAAACTGTATATTTTTGTTAAACATTTTTTTGAAGTTAATACAAATAAAATAAATCTTTATAAAGAAAAATTAAATCTTCTATCACCACAAAATGTTTTATCACGTGGGTATGCAATAGTATGGTATAAAAATAACGTTGTAAAAGATGTGAATATGTTAAAAATAAATGACGAAGTTAAAGTGCAATTGTGGAAAGGTGAGTTTGTATCAAAAGTGAAAAGTATAAAATCTTCGTAGATTTTTTACAAACTTTGATATAATATGCTTAATCTCAACCGGGGTGTAGCTCAGATGGATTTAGAGCGCATGGTTCGGGACCATGAAGTCGTGGGTTCAAGTCCCACCACCCCGATTACAAAATAAAAAATGAAAGATAAAATAACAGAAAAAATTTATAAAAAATCGTTAAGATTACATAAATTTTATAAAGGTAAAATTGCTACAATGCTTAAATGTCCAATAAAAGATTTGTTTGATTTTAGTTATTATTATACCCCAGGCGTGGCTGCTGTATCGTTAGAGATTTATAAAGACAAACAGAAAGTTTTTGAATATACAAATCGGTGCAATACAATAGCAATTATTTCTGATGGTAGTCGTGTATTAGGACTTGGAGATATAGGTCCTCAAGCAGCCTTGCCTGTAATGGAAGGTAAAGCATTAATTTTTAAATATCTTGGTGGTGTTGATGCAATACCAGTTGTGTTAAATGTAAAAGAGCCAGATAAAATTGTTGAAGTTGTAAAAGCAATATCAAGTTCTTTCGGTGGAATAAATCTTGAAGATATTGAACAACCTAAATGTTTTTATGTATTAGAAAAGTTAAAAGAAGAACTAGACATACCTGTATGGCATGATGACCAACAAGGTACTGCTACAGTTACTCTTGCAGGACTTATCAATGCGTTAAAAATTGTTGATAAAAAAATTAATGAAATAAAACTGTCTTTAATAGGTGCAGGAGCAGCAAATGTGTGTATTGCAAGATTGTTGATAAAAGCTGGTGTTGAACCAGGAAACATCATAGTTGTTGATTCAAAAGGTATACTTCATCCTGATAGAGAAGATATTAGACAAAATGCTAAATTATATAAAGAAAAATGGGAATTGTGTCTTATCACAAATAAAGAAAAAGTTAAAGGTGGTATAGAAGAATCTTTGGTAGGTAGAGATGTTGTTATAGCAGCATCTCGGCCAGGACCAGGTGTAATAAAAAAAGAATGGATCAAAAAAATGAATAAAAAACCGATTGTATTTGCTCAAGCAAACCCTATACCCGAGATTTTGCCTAACGAAGCAAAAAAAGCAGGTGCATACATTGTTGCTACAGGACGTTCTGATTTCCCAAACCAAATCAATAATTCTTTATGTTTTCCAGGTATATTTCGTGGAGTTTTAGATGTTCAAGCAAAAACTATTACTGACGAGATGTGTATAGAAGTTGCAAAAACAATTGCAAAGTTTGCTGAAAGAAAAGGAATTCATAAAGATTATATAATACCAACAATGGAAGAATGGGAGTTATATCCTGAAATAGCAGCTACTGCCGGTGTTACTGCAATTAAACAATCTTTAGCAAGAAAAGATCTTTCATGGAAACAACTTTATAATAATGCACAAAAAATTATTAAATCAACAATAGAACAAACAAATTTGTTGGTTAAAAAAGGATTTATAAAAGTATTTAATTATACTTTACCAATTCTTATTTTATATAATAGTTTGGTTTCTGCTGAAACAAAGATAATTAGATACAAATATTTTGCTGAATCTGTTCGGTTAGATGGTTCCTGTGGTAAATTTTATTCTTTTAACACTTATATCCTTTCTAAAAACAAAGTTTTATTAGGAATATACAGATTTGATGTTTCTTTAACTTATGGTGCCACAACATCTTCAGAAATCGGAATTAAATTAAATCTAAATGAACAACAAAATATTTTGGAATTTGATAAAAATATAACAAAGTTGTCACCTTATGTGAAATATAAAATAACAAGTTCTTTAAACGGTGCACCAGTTGATTTTGCAGTTGGATTTTATAAAACAACACCATTTGTGGTTATAGAAAAAACATTGCCAGAAATTTATTCCACTTCAATTTTAACAAATCTTTTTTTTACTTTTACTCAAAAAGAAAAGTTTGAGTACAGTTTTGCAATTTCAAAATATACAAAATGGGTTGAATATATAATAGATATAAATCCTGTTAACCAACTTTATGCATTAGGTGCTCGCATACTTCTTATGCCTGATATCAAACTTGGTTTGTTTATTTCTGATATAAAAAATTTAAGTAATATACTGTTTTACAACTTTGTTTTTGGTATCACAATAAAAATTTGATAAAGAAAAATGGGAGAAACATTAATTTGTGTAAGGATAATTGTTAAAGGAAGAGTGCAAGGTATAGGATATAGATGGTTTGTTCAAGAAATTGCACAACAAGAAAATATTTGTGGATATGTTAAAAACAATATTGATGGTAGTGTTGAAATAGTTGCTGAATCTTACCAAAAAACAAATATAGATAGATTTATTCAACGAATAAAAACAGAACACGATTATGCTATAATTAAAGATATTGAAGTTCAACCTTTACCACCAAAAAATTATAAAAATTTTAAAATTTTGTTTTAGACTACTATGAAAGTTCCTGAAAGTATACAAAGTATAATTGATACCACTCCACGGTTAAAAGAAGAAGAAGTAAAAACTTTGTTAAAACAATATAAAGCTACAAAAGATCATAAAATAAAAGAAAAAATAGTTAGTTCGTATTTATGGCTTGTAGTAAAAATTGCTAAAAAGTTTTACGAAAAATATAAAAATACAGATTTAGAATTCTCCGACTTCATAGAAGAGGGTATTATAGGATTGTTAAAAGCAATAAATAGATACAAAATTTTAGAAGCTTCATTTAGAACATATGCTGAATACTGGATTAAACAGTCTATTAAAATGTTTTTAAAAGAAAAACCTTTTACAGTAGCAGAACTACCACCTTCTTTAGTAGATACATTTAAAAAATGGTATATGGCGTATAATAAAATTTATAAAAAAGTTGGTAGAACACCTACATTGAACGAAATAGCAAAAATGTTAAAAATTTCTTATAATAAAGCAAAAAAAATTGCTCAACAAATAAATTTATTCAACGTTGCAGAATCACTTGCTACACCTATAGGAGACGATGCTACTATCGAAGATTTTATTGAAGATAAATCTTTACCACCTGAGGAAATTTTGTCAATACTATCTGTTCACGAAACATTAGATGAAGTGTTAAAAAAACTTCTTACAAAAAAAGAAATTTTTATCATTAAACAAAGATATCGAGAAGTAAAAAAAGGTGTGTTAAAAAAAGGGTTGTCATACAGAAAAATAGCAAAAATGTTACATATTTCTGCTGAATACGTCAGACAAATAGAAAAACAAGTGTTAAATAAATTGTCAGCATATATCAAATATAAACTTTATATTTAAATTTTTTGATGAAAAAACTATGAAAATAGAAGAAATAAAAAAATATATTCGTGATATACCTGATTTTCCTAAAAAAGGAATAATTTTTAGAGATATAACACCTTTATTAAACACACCTGCAGTGTTTAAGTTCGTGGTTGATAAGTTAGTTAAATATTTTAAAAATAAAAATATACAAAAAGTGTTGTCAATAGAATCACGAGGATTTATTTTTGGCAGTGTTGTTGCTTACAAACTAGGTTGTGGGTTTGTCCCTGTAAGAAAAAAAGGTAAACTACCTTATAAAACAATATCTATAGAGTATGAACTTGAATATGGGACAGATGTTTTAGAGATTCATCAGGATGCAGTCAATCCACAGGAGAATGTAGTAATTATAGATGATGTATTAGCAACAGGTGGTACTGCATACGCAGTTGCAAAATTAGCAGAAAAATGTTTAGGTAAAGTTGTGGGATTAGGGTTTGTAGTAGAACTTACATATTTAAATCCTCGTGATAAACTTAAAGATTACGAAATTTTTTCTATTGTTAAATATTGAAATCAGATAATAAACTTATGTCCCCGTAGCTCAATGGACAGAGCAGTAGCCTCCTAAGCTACTTATATGGGTTCGATTCCCATCGGGGACAGGTTTTGTAAGTTTTGCTACCACACTTTATAGATTTTCATAAATTACATTCATAAAATACAAAAATGGTTCTGTTAACTAAAAATAATGTTCTTTGAGATACGAAAATTATAATTTGGTAGCAACAGGCTTTAGCCTGCGTGTGTTCAAAAAACTGCACCAACATGGTTGTTGCAATCCAAAGGATAAGTTTAATTTTTGGTAGTCGCAGGCTTCTGCCTGCGCAATAATTGTAACAACATGGTTATTGCAGTCCAAAATTTTTTTAGTTATTTTGGTATGCAATAACCGCGTTATTGCTAAAAATTGCAAAAATTAGGAGAACAAATATATGATAAAATTTTATACAGCAGGTGAATCACATAATAAAGCAATAGCAGTGTTTATAGAAGGGATACCAGCAGGATTAAAAATTTCTCAAGAAAAAATAAAACATGAACTTATAAGAAGAAAAAGTTCTTATGGTCGTTCTCAAAGACAAGTTTTTGAAGAAGATAAGTTTGAGTTTATCTCAGGGATCAGATATAATGAAACTATTGGTTCACCAATATGTATAATAGTATGGAATAAAGATTATAGAGAAGAAGAATTTGTTTCACAACAATTATCATACCAATCATGTTTTACACCTCGGCCTGGCCATGCTGACTTAACCGGTATTATAAAATACTTAAGAAAAGATATAAAAGATATTTCAGAACGTGCTTCTGCAAGAGAAACTGTTGCTCGTGTAGTCGCTGGTAGTATATGTAAACAATTTTTAGAAAATTTTGGTGTTTTTATTGGCTCGTTTGTGACAAAAATTTATAATATTGAATTTGAGAAAAATTATATAACTACAGACAAAAATGTTTTAATAAAATATCATAATTTAGCAGAAAAATCTTTAGTCAGATTTCCTGAAAAACAAAAAGAAAACAAAATTGTTAAATTAATTACTCAAACAAAAAATAAAAAAGATACACTTGGTGGTGAATTTGTAGTTTTTGCTTGTGGTGTCCCAGTAGGACTTGGAAGCTATATCCAATGGTATGAAAGATTAAGTGCAAAAATTGCGTATTATTTATTTTCAATACCTTCAGTAAAATCTGTGGAGATAGGTTTAGGGAAACAGTATAGCAACTATTTTGGTTCACAAGTACATGACGAAATTTTTTATAACAACAAAAAAGGATTTTATAGAAAAACAAACAATGCTGGTGGTATTGAAGGAGGTATTTCAAACGGAGAACCAATAATTGTAAAATCTACCATAAAACCAATTCCAACTTTGTCCAACCCATTAACCAGTGTTAATATAAAAACTAAAAAACAAGCAAAAGCTGAAATAATAAGAAGCGATATCTGTGTAGTACCTTCAGCTGCGGTTATAGCAGAAGCTATGTTAGCAATATGTTTAGCAAACGAATTCAAAATAAAGTTTGGTGGTGATTCAATGAAAGAGATTTTACAAAATTACAAAAATTTTTTAAAGTTGCAAAGAAAAATTTAAACTATGTTGATAAAAAATTTTCAAAAAATATTATTTCAAGGTGACAGTATCACAGATGCAGGAAGAATGAGGATTGGAAATGATTTAGGTGTTGGCTATGTATTTATTTCTACAGCGTGGTTGAGAAAATTACATCCTGAGTTAAAACTTGAAATAATAAATAGAGGTGTAAGTGGTAATACTGTAATAGATCTTAAAAACAGGTGGGAAGAAGATTGTATTATCCTTAAACCTGATTGGTTATCTATTTTGGTGGGAATAAACGATTGTTATAACAATATTTCAGAAGAAGAATATGAAAAAACTTATACAGAATTGATTTTGTTAGTTAAACAAAATGTCCCATCTGT
>CAZFSG010000028.1:0-3171 GCA_964521665.1 uncultured Elusimicrobia bacterium | reverse complement strand
ATGAAAAAACTTATACAGAATTGATTTTGTTAGTTAAACAAAATGTCCCATCTGTAAACATTGTTTTGATGGAACCATTTTTGTTAGAAGTGAAACCTGAACAAAAAAATTTAATAAAATCTATAGAAAACAAATGTGAGATTGTTAGAAGTTTAGCAAAAAAGTTTGATACTTTGTTTATACCATTATACGAAATATTTAAACAATTGTTGAAAATAGCAGCAGCTGATTATTGGACATTTGATGGTATCCATCCCACACCACAAGGACATTTTGTTATTGCAGAAAATTGGCTTAAAACATTAGGTGTGTTATGAACATAGTGCTTACCGGATTTATGTGTACAGGTAAAACTTCTGTTGGTAAATTATTGGCTGAAAAGCTTAATTACCAATTTGTTGATACTGACGATTTAATTGAGGAACGTGTTGGTATGAAAATTTCTGATATTTTTGCAACTTATGGTGAACCTTATTTCAGAGATGTTGAAACAGAAGTTGTAAAAGAAGTCGCACAAAAAGATAATCTTGTGATTTCAACTGGAGGAGGGGTTGTTTTAAGAAAAATAAATATAGATGAGTTGAAAAAAAATGGTGTAATAATAAACCTTACTGCAAAACCACAAACAATATATAACCGTTTAAAAAATCAGCCCGGGATAAGACCATTACTTAACAAACCTGATCCAATGAAAGAAATTATAAGTTTGTTATCTCAAAGAGAAGAGTATTATAAGAACTGTGATTTAAGAATTGAAACTGATAATCTTACAGTTGGACAAGTTGTAGAACAAATTTTATCTTTTATTAAAACCAAATGAAACTTTTGACCACATTAAAAGAAACAAAGAAAATATGTGTATGTTTTGAAAAAGTTAGGTTTATTAAAAAAATTTTGTCTCAACAAAAAATAAAATATTCAAAGTTTTTAATAGTGACACATAAGAAACTGTGGAAAATATATCGTCATATGTTTGGAGATCAAATTGATAAAAAAAGAATAATTTTTGTCCCTGAAGGGGAAAAGTGCAAATCGTTTGTTTGGTTACAATATCTGTATAAAAAATTTTTACAGCATAAGATTGACAGACAAAGTTTAATTATAAGTTTAGGTGGTGGTGTAGTGGGTGATTTAGTAGGTTTTGCTTGTGCAACTTATATGCGTGGGATAAGATACTGTCAAATACCTACAACATTACTTGCAATGGTTGATGCATCAATCGGTGGGAAAACAGCTGTGAATCTTGCTTGTGGTAAAAATTTAATTGGTAGTTTTTATCAACCAATTTTGATCATTATTGATTTAAACTTTTTAAAAACTTTACCACAGCAAGAAATAAGAAATGGGTTCGCAGAAATAATAAAATATTCCATAATAAACAAAGAGATTTTTGATTTTCTTGAAAATGTTGATAAAGAAAAAATATATTCTATTCCATTCCCTATAAATAAGTTTACACAAAAATTGATATTTTTATGTATAAAGACAAAATTAAAGGTTGTTCAACAAGATGAAAAAGAAACAAAAGGAGTTAGAGAAATTCTTAATCTTGGACATACAATTGCTCATGCAATAGAAAGTGTTACAAACTATAAAATCTATTCCCATGGCGAAGCTGTAATTTTAGGTCTTATTTCAGAATCTTATCTTGCAAAAAAAATAGGATTTTTAAAAGAAAACGAATTTTGTAAAATAAAAACGATAATAGAAAAATTTGTGGATATAAAAGATATAAACCCAAAAATTTTAAAAATAAAACCAAAAAATATCGCTGAACTTGTTAAATTTGATAAAAAAACCTTACAACAAAAAATTTACAGGTTTGCTCTACCAAAAAAAATTGGTGAAGTTAAAGTTGTAGGAAATATTAAACATAGTTTAGTCATAGATTCAATAAAGTTTTTACAAAAATGGTTGTTAGAAAAGATAGAATCTTAAAAATTCAGAAACAGATTGGTAAAAACGAAATTTTAGTTACAACTGATCCAGCTGATATATTTTATCTTGTTGGTATAAACATTGATGCACCATTTGTGGTTACAAAAAATAGTTATTATATATTAGTTTCGCCAATGCTTAAAGGACAACTAAGAAAAATTTTTAAAGATAACAATTTAATTGTTGCAGAAGATAATAAGCAACTTTTAAATATGTTAAAAAAGAAAGTAAAAGTAGAAAGAGTAATATTAGGTAATGAAAACACATCTGTAAAATTTTACAATTTGCTTAAACAAAGTTTTAAAAATATAAAAATCACAAATGTTATATCACAGCTTAGACAAATAAAAGATGAATCTGAGGTTTCATACATAAAAACTGCAGTCAAAATATTAAAAAAAGTTTTAAATGAAACTAAAAATATGCTTAAAGAAGGAATAAAAGAAATTGAAGTAAAAAATTTTATATTAAAAAAATTTTTGGATTATAATGTAGAAGCATCGTTTGAACCAATTGTAGCGTTTGATGAAAATACTTCTTATCCACATCATGTTTCATCTGATAAAAAACTTAAGAAAGATAGTTTGGTATTGTTAGATTTAGGTTGTAAATATAATGGCTACTGTTGTGATGTTACACGAATGTTTAATGTAGAAAAAAATCAAAAAATATTTTATTTTTATAATCAACTTAAAGAATTGCAAAAACGCCTGTTGTCTTTATGTAAACCAAAAGTTAAAGTTAAAGAAATTGATCTTTATGCAAAAAAATTTTTAGAACAATTTGGGTTAAAAGATAAATACTTACATTCTACTGGTCACGGGATAGGGATTGAAATTCATGAACCTCCAAGAATATCTGAATTTGACAAATCTGTCCTTAAAGAAAATATGGTTATTACAATAGAACCAGGGATTTATTTTGAAGGCGAGTTCGGATTAAGAATTGAAGATGATATTTTGATAAAAGAAAAAAATTGTGTTGTATTAACAAACGAAGTCTGGTAAAATTGAATGTTTGTTTTTATCTTTGATAAATGTTTTTATAAATTTCAAAACGAAAAAGTTGGTTCTGTTATATTGTAGCCCAAAATATAAGTTTAATTATAGGTAGCCGCAGGCTTTATCCTGCATAATTTCAATGAAAATTTTTCAAAAACATTATAAAAAAGTTAAGGGGGGATAAGGTATGGTTACTGTAGATACATCAGAATTTAGATATGGTTTATGTATA
>CAZFSG010000027.1:0-16548 GCA_964521665.1 uncultured Elusimicrobia bacterium | reverse complement strand
AGAACTCTTTATTTTTCCACACGTATTATATAAACTACTAAAACAATTGTTGATAAACTTGATTTTTCCATTTTGGTCCATAATATGAAATTTTATATTTTTTTGCAAAAAATTTCAATCTTGCATCTATAAATTTTTGGTAAGACATAGTTGGCGAAATTCTGTTTTTATACAATTTTTCATATTTTTCTATTAAACTTGGAAAATATTGTGATAAAACACTAAAAAATTTCTCTTTTTGACTTATTTTGTCTATGTTAGTAATATTTTCTCTCAATGTTAAATATCCCCACCACACATAACTACAAAACGATTGTTTTAATTCAAAAAAAAGTTTTTCAAAATTTTCTTTACTATCGGTGATATACGGTAAAATAGGCATTATTGAACAACCACAAGAAACACCGTTTGCATTCATTTCCTTCATACAAGCCAAACGTTCTTCTATTGAAGATGAATATGGTTCAAAAATATCCTTCAGTTTTTTATCAGCAGTAATAATTGTTATTGATATTTTTACACGTTCATTAAATTTTTTTATTAACTCAAGTTCGTCAAGAATTAGTACAGATTTTGTAAAAATATGGATATTATATTGTGTATGTTCTAACAATAAAGAAAGTATTTTATGTGAAAGTTTATATTTTTTTTCTGCTGGTTGAAACGGGTCAGAAGATGTACCAAGATATATAACACCTGTTGGGCATTTCACTAATAAATTATTAAGTTGTTTTATTAAAACATCAACAATATTAATTTTTACTTCAACAGAATCAATTGATTTATTTTTAGAATATTTTTCTGCTTGTACATAACAATAATTACATCTATGGTAACAACCGATATACGGATTTATTGAAGATTCTATTTCGTTTGTATAACGATTTATATAAACATTAAGTGCTGTCTTACAATTTATAAGATTCTCCATTTAAATTGTATTCGGAATTTGATACATTATTTTTTCTAACTCTATAATTTTATTTTTTATATTCTCTTGCTCTTTTATATAGAATGGTTTACCATATATAATATATGCAGTAGTAAACGGTAACGGTAAAATATATTTATCCCAGTTGTTAAACCTTATTGCATTTTTAACGATCACACGGACAGGAATTATAGGAAGAGAAGTTTTTTGTGATAAGAATACAATTCCTGGTTTAATTTTGAATCCGGGGCCATGTGGACCATCTACTGCAACAGCAACACTTTGTCCTTTATTAAGTTTTTCAACCAACTGAAGTGTGCCAGATGTAGCACCTTTTTTAGAAGTAGAACCTCGAACTATGTCATACCCAAACTTTTTTAATATTCTTGTTTGTAATTCACCATCGGGAGAATAACTTGTCATTATAGCAACATTTTGCCATTTATGTGTAAACACTAACACAAATTGTTCTCCATGAAAAAAAGCGTAGATAACATTTTTGTTAAGTTTTTTAACATTATCAAAATTTATTTTTTTAATTTTTAATGTTCTACAGATAAGTTGTATTATTAACCATGCTACAAAACTTAAAAAATTAAGTTCAAAAAAATTTATTATTTTTATATTTCTAATTTTTGTAAAAAAGTTTTTGATAACATTCATTTATTTCTTTGTTTTAAACCACAAAGAATAGATAATAATTGTATACACAGGTAAGAGTTGGTTATTTTGTATGTTAAATGAGACACCGATTTTTTCTGCTGAAAGAAGTTCAATAATATCTTTGTATAAATTTTGTTGAACAATAAAAATGCTGCTCGGTTCAATATTTTCCTCACTTTTTTCCTTTAAGAGTTTTATTACAAACTCTACTGCAGAATTTAAGTATTCATGCAGCATCGTATCAATTACAATTTTTTTAATTTCTTCAGTAGTAGATAAAACAAGTTTCTCAACTTTATCTCCAACAGTTGCAATACAAAATGTTATAGCAACAACATTTTTTGGTATTTGTAAATCTCTAATAATCTCGCTAATTTTGTTGTCTTTTATACTATAAGTTTCAACAACAACTGATGGTTCAATAACTTCTTCAAGTTCTTTTTCTATTACGGAAACCAAAGTTTCAATTTCAGGTGTTATTTTAACACCTTTTTCTTTTAAGTTGTCATAAACATTTCTTAATTTTAATTCAAGTTTAAATTTTTTTATTTTCACTTCTTTTTTATCAAGTTATATTCTAAAACCAATGCTGAAGCTATAAATATTGATGAATATGTTCCAACTACAATACCGAATATTAAAGATAATGCAAAATCTTTTATTATACGGTTTCCTAAAAGGTATAATGATAACACTGTTGCTAATGTTGTTCCAGAAGTAAGGATTGTCCTTGTTAAAGTTTGGTTGATACTTATATTCATAATTCTGTCCAACGATTCTTTCCGCATAAGTTTTATATTTTCTCTGATTCTGTCAAAAACAACAATTGTGTCATTTATAGAATACCCAGCTAAAGTTAACAATGCTGCAATAACAGTAATCGTGATTTCTTTCCCTAACAAAGTCAAAAATCCAATTGTTAGAAATACATCGTGTGCTAATGCAATAACACCTGCTACACCCCAAACTGAAGAACCAAACCTTATTCCTACATAAATAATTATACCTAATAATGAAAATATAATTGCGTACAACGCTTTTTTTGTAAGATGTTTCCCAATTGTAGGACCAACATATTCTGTTCTTATAACTTCGTAATTAACTTTTTTTTCTAATAAGTAATCAAAAATTTTTTTTGCCTGTTCTTCTTCAGTAGATTTTATTTTTATTAAAAACTCTTTTGTTCGTTCTTCAGTTGAAACAATACTTTGTAGTTCAACACCTTTTGTGAAACCAATTTCTGTAAGAATATTTCGTAAACTTACAATATCTATGTTCTTATCAAAACATTTTATTTGAATTAATGTTCCACCAGTAAAATCTAAACCAAGATTTAACCCTTTATTAACAATTAATACTATTATGGTTATTACAATACATATTGCAGATAAAACCATAAAATTTCGTCTCGGTTTTACAAATTCTATTTCTTTCATTTTTTTCTCCTAAATTTAATAAGAATTTTTTTATAATAAAATTTTTTGTTCTAAAGTTGTTTTAGATAATATAAAATCATAGAATATCTTTGTCATAAATACTGCTGTAAATATGTTTGCAATAAGACCTATAAACATAGTTAATCCAAATCCTTTTATAGGACCTGTACCAAAACCAAATAAGAATATCGTTGTTAATAAAGTTGTTAAGTTAGAATCTATAATAGTCGTTAATGCGCGTTGGTAACCAAAATCTATTGCAACTCTTAATGTTTTTCCATTTCTTAGTTCTTCTTTTATTCTTTCTAAAATTAAAATGTTAGCATCTACTCCCATACCTATCATAAGAACAAGTCCTGCAAGACCAGGAAAACTCATTGTTGCCCTAAACGCAGCAAGAAATGAGATAATAAGAAATATATTTGTTAACATAGCAATATCTGCAATTACCCCTGAAAGTTTGTAATAATAAACCATAAATAACAATACTATTACACTGCCAATTATTAACGCACGAATACCACTCTTTATAGAATCTTGTCCTAAAGTAGGACCTACTGTACGTTCCTCTATAATTTTTACAGGTGCAGGTAACGCACCTGCTCTTAATACTGTAGCTAAAAATTTTGCTTCATCAATAGTAAAACTTCCTTCAATAATTGCTCTTCCATCAGGAATCCTTGATCTTATAACAGGTGCTGATTGAACAACATTATCTAACACAATTGCTAAATGTTTATCTATGTTAAGTTCAGTAACTTTTGCAAAAATTTTTGTTCCTTCGGGATTAAACTCTAACGATACATATGGCAGGCCTGTTTCTGTTCTACCTAACTCAACTCGTGCATTTGTTAGATATGCTCCTGTAAGTTCAGGCGTAGATTTTACAAGATAAAACCCTTCTTCTCTACCAGGTAAAAGAACATATCCAGTAGGTACCATCGAAAGTATACGTTCATCAGTTAATGCTTCTTTTGGTTTAAGTCCTAATTCACGAGTTTTATCAACAATACGTCTGTATTCTTCATCAAAATTTACTAATCTGAACTCCAACAACGCAGTTTTCCCAATAAGTTCTTTTGCAAGTTGTGGATCTTTGACCCCAGGTAGTTGTACAGAAATCCACTTATCACCTTGTTTCGTTATCATAGCTTCCGCGACGCCATACTGGTCAACACGGTTTCTTATAACTTCTACAGCACGATCTAACGCATCAGTTAAATCAACATTTTGTGGTACTTTATCTTTGTCTATCTCTAAAACAAAATATACACCACCTTTAAGATCTAAACCAAGTTTTAAAATTTTTTTCAATATTGGATCGCGAGATAATTCTTTTCGTTGACGTTCTTCTGCTGAAGTAAAAAAATACCATTGTATTGTTGGAATAAGAAAATAAACACCTAAAACTATGATACTTATTAATACGATTACACGTGTTTGTAGATTTTTCATTTCTCTCTCCTTTTATATAACTTTTTGGTTATTTATCACAAGTTCAAATTTACAACTTAAATAGTTTGCAGCACGACGACACATCACCATCCTCGGTAAAAAAATTTCAAAATATTCAATAATGGTAGATACATTAGTATTAATATCAAGATTTAACTTTATTATTTTTTTATCAGGTAAAACTTCAACAAAGTTACGTTCTACCGCATAGTTAACTCTGTCATGAATATCTAAAGAAATCATTTTAGGATTTCTTACTCTTGCTTTGTTAACATCAGACTTATCTGCTAAAATCAACGCTGCTGAAACAGGACTTATTGGCTCACCAATCTCTTCTTCGTGGTTACCTATAGCAGAAATTATTAGTGCGATTTCTTCAGCATGCATTCCCATATTGTCTAATATTGTCATTGCTAAAATTGCTGATGATTGCCCATGATCATTACGATTGATTATATTTCCAATATCATGTAAATATCCAGCAATAGAAGCAAGTTCACATAATCGTTCTGGATAATTTAAATATCGTAAAATATTACCTGCAAGATTGCTAACATATGATACATGTCTAAAACCATGTTCAGTATATCCAATTAAACCTAGATATTCGTTTGCTGCTTCAATAAAATTTTTTACAACAGGATTGTTTTTTACTTCTTCAAGAGTAACTATTTTTGTCATTGTTGTATAGATTTATATTTTTCTTCAGGAACAACTTGTGCTACAGCAGATTTTAATACATTTATTTTAACATTTTCTGCTATTTTTAGTTCTAACACATCACCTTTTATATTCGTAATAGTACCATATATTCCTGATGATAATAACACATTATCTCCCTTTTTAAGTTGGCTCAACATTTGTTTATGTTGTTTTAACTTTTTTTGTTCAGGCAGAATTAATAAAAAATAAAAAATAAAAAATATGACTATTATAGGTATCCAGGATATTAACCCTGTAGATTGCGAAGTTGACCCGTTTCTTGCACATTCCTGTGCAAATAATAAAATAGCAAACATTTTTATCCTCCTTCTCTTCTAGAATTTTCCAGCAACTATTTTCTAGTAACACTTATGGGAAGTATGCTAAGCAATTACATGCTTTGTTAAATATATTCCATTGCTGTATATTTTAAATGATTATAATCAAAACAATAAAAAATTTATTCTCCAAATTCAAGCCTTGTAATCAAAAATTCTGGAATATTTAATATTCTCATCTTTTTTTGTACTGAAGAAATGTTGTATTCTATACGTTTGTATTCAATAGTTTTTTTATCAGTATCAAAAATAACATAACATGCTTTTGGGTTCCCATCTCGTGGTTGTCCAACAGAACCTACATTTATAATATATTTTGTTTCATCTTTTATTCTGACAACAGAATTGTCTTCAGTTGGTATTATTATATCCTCTTCTCCAGTTGAAAAATTATATGAATAAACTACGGGCACATGTGTATGACCACAAAAACAAATCTGTTGTTTAAAAAGTTTTATGTTTATTCTTAACAGTTGTATTGTAAACAGATATTCATAGATATTATCTCGTGGGGAACCATGGACAAATAACAAATTGGTTTCTTCTATTTTTTGTGGCAATTTTTCTAAAAATAACAAATTTTGTTGAGTTGATATTTGTTGGTTTATTATTACAGCATTTCTTGCATTTTCGTTAAACCAAGATAAATCAGCTTTTCCTAACACAGCTACATCATGGTTGCCTATTATTGATACAACATTAAAACTTTTTATCAATTCAATACATTCGTTTGGTTGAGGTCCGTATCCCACAATATCGCCACAACAATATATTTTGTCAACTTTTTCTATTTTAATATCTTCAAAAACAGAAAATAATGCTTCATAATTTGAATGTATATCTGAGATAACAGCGTATTTCATTTATTGACTTGTTGTAACTTAAATAATGATGAATACAAACCATTTTGTGATAATAATTTATAATGATTTCCTTGTTCTACAATTTTTCCATCAGATAAAACATATATATAATCAAAATCTACTACTAAATTTAATCTATGGGTTATAAGTATTATAGTTTTATTTTGATACAATTTTTTCATTGTTTTAAGAACTACAGATTCTGATTCAGCATCAAGTGCAGAAGTAGGTTCGTCAAAAATAAATACTTCAGGATTTGTTATTAACGCTCGTGCTATTGCAATACGTTGTCGTTCACCACCACTTAGTGAATATCCTCGTTCACCAACCACAGTGTCAAACTTCTGTGGTAGATTTGATATAAATTCATAAATATCAGCGAGTTGTGTTGCTTCAATAACTTCTTCCATAGTAGCGTTTCTATTACCATAGGTTAAATTGTTCCATATAGTGTCGTTGAAAAGGAAAGTTTCTTGGACTACAACACCAAAAAGTTTCCTTAAACTTTTCAAAGAAAAATTTTTAATGTTAATCCCATCAATTAAAATTTCACCTTCGTCAACATCATAAAATCTTAATAAAAGATTTAGTATCGTAGACTTACCTGCACCTGATGGTCCTACAATAGCAACTTTTTGTCCTTTATTTACTTCAAAACTTATATTTTTTAGTATTTGCAAATTTTTTTTATATGAAAAACTTACATTCTGAAACACAATTTTATGTTTAAACTTTGCTTCTAAAGGATTAGAAATTTCTATTACAGAACTTTTTTGATTTAAAATCCCTATTAATCGTTCAAGTGATACTAAACCTTGTTGTAATAAAGGATTTATTTCAGCAATTCGTTTTATAGGTTGGTAAAACGATAAAACAGTAGCTAAAAATGCGAAAAATGCGCCCGGTGTCCACTTACCTAAAATAACATCTCTGCCACCAATTAGAATAATAACAGCTACACCTATTGCACCAATAAATTCCATTACAGGTGAAGATAAAAATTCAACTCTTGTAAATTTTTTGATTGCAATAAATACTTTGTTATTAAAATTTTGAAACTTTTTTATTTCGTTTTCTTGTTGGTTAAACAATTGCGTAACAAATACTGCTGATATACTTTCTTGCAAGTTGTTATAAAGATTAGCAATTTCAGTTTGTGTTTTTTTTGAATAATATCGTAATTTTTTTGTAAAAATATATACAGGGAACAATGCTATTGGTAATACAACTAAACTTAACACTGCAAATTTTATAGATAAATAAAATAATACAACTATAAGTCCTAACATTGTTATTGTATCAGTAATAATTACAGAAGGTGTTTTAGATAACATTTGAAATATATTATTTGTATCGTTAGTAAGTTTTGCTAAAGTATGGCCAGTAGTTGATTTCAAAACAAAATAGTCAATAGATATATGTTGAAGATGTTTAAACACTTCTTCTCTTAGTTTTTTTACAATATCGTTTGCTATATATACATTGATATAATTTTTGACATATGTAAGAACTCCAATAATGAGGTATAAAACAGGTATTAAAACAACTAAACCTACAAGCATATTTATATCTTTATAATAAAATATTTTGTCTACGACAGGTTTTACCAACCACCTACTTGTTGAAGTTAACCCACCAATTAATAACATACAAAAACAAGAAATCAAAAATTTTGTTTTATAAAATTTCAAGTATGAAAATAAAAATTTAAATTTATTCATAAACAAACTCTATAATTTTTTTTGCAATAAATAATGAAACATTTTTATTTTGACACAAAATTTCCTTTATTTTTTTATATTTTGCAAACAAACTTTCTAATTTGGTTTTGTCATTTAGCATATCAATTATATAAGAACAAATTTTGTTAAAATCAATTTTAGTTTTTACAAATTCGGGAATAACTTCCTCACCAAGAAGTATATTTGCCAACGAAATATATTTCACATAAACTATTTTTTTTAACAATAAATACATCAAAGTTGGCAAATTATATACTACTACTGTAGGAATGTTATAAAATATATTTTCTAAAATCACAGTTCCACTTACAGATATTGCAAAACATATTTCTTTTCTCAAATTATCATTTTGTGTATTTATTTGAATATATTTTTGGTATTTTATTTCCAGATTAGTTTTAATTATCTTATCATAAACTTTTTTATATTTTTCAAAACCAAAAATTACAAACTTATATTTATCTGAATAGTTTTTTATAAAATTTTGTACAATTTTCAACATTACTGGCAAGTTCCATTTAATAACTTGTTTTCTACTGCCTGGGAAAATTCCTATTATATTTGTTTTTTGATAAATTTGTACATTTTCAATAATATCGACAATCGGATGGCCAAAATAAAAAGTTTTGATCTTATAATAAGAAAACAGTTGTGTCTCAAATGGATATATATTTATTACAAAATCAATATATTTTTTAATTTTTTTGATTCTATATTTTCTTGATGCCCATACCTGTGGCGTAATATAATAGATTGTTTTTATAGAATATTTTTTTGCTATTTTTGCCACACGAATATTAAATCCGTAATAATCCATCAGGACAACTAAAGAAGGTTGTTCTTTTTTTATTACATTATTAATTTTTTTGGCGAGATTAAAAAATTTTATAAATTTTGTAAAAGGCGAGAAAAACCCGTGTGCGTCATAACTGACCAAATCTACAACAAACCTATCAGCAAAACTTTTTGATTTCTCACCACCAATAACAATAGTTTTTATTTGTGGCGATAATTGTTTTATATTTTTTAACAATATAGATAAATAGTTATCAGCTGACCTGTCCCCACAAACAAAAAAAATTTTGTATTCTTTCATCAGAGTTTGAGCTGGTTAACAATATCAATAGCAACAGATAACGCTTTTTTTGCATGATGTCCAGTAACCACAGGTTTTTTGTTTTCTATAATTGAACTTATAAAACTTTGTAATTCAAGTTTTAAAGGTTCATCCTTTTTTATTTCTGTTCTTACAAGTTCAACTTTTTGTACATTTTGTGATACAACTTTTTTATATACCTTTGCATTTTGTCTCATAAAATCTATTGATATATAACTATCTGGTTGAAAAATATGCATTTTTCTATATTTGTTTAATGAAATCCTTGATGCTGTTAAATCGCAGATACAACCGTTATCAAACCTTAACCTTGCTTTCACTATATCTTCATTATCAGTAAAAACTTTTGCACCATATGCTTCAACAGATTTTAATTCACTTTTTACAAAAGAAAGAATTATATCAATGTCATGTATCATTAAATCAAGCACAACACCAATATCTGCAACACGTGGATCAAAATTGCTTAACCTTATTGATTCTATAAATTTTGGTTCATAAACAAAATCTTTAATTGTTTGTACAACAGGGTTAAACCGTTCTACATGACCCACTTGTAACACAACATTATTTTTTTCTGCAAGGTTCACCAATTCTTCTGCTTCTGACACTGTAGTTGTTATAGGTTTTTCTATCAAAATATGTTTTTTTGCTAAAAGTATATCTTTAGCAATTGTATAATGAAGTTTTGTTGGAACAACTAAACTTACAGCATCAATTTTATCAATTATTTTTCTATAATCAGTGTAAAATTCAACATCTGAATAAATTTTTTTAAATTTTTCAATTTTTGTTTGGTCAATATCAACAATTGCTACAAGGTTTACCAAATCTTTCATTGAATAGTATATTCTTGCATGATGTTGACCAAGATTACCTATACCTATAACAGCAACATTTATTTTTTTCATATTCCATATATAGGTATCCCTAATTTTTTAGTTTTTTCAATGACCTCCTGTTTTTTAAGTATCAAAGTTTTATAAGCTTCTACACCAACAGCCTTTATTTTTGCTTTTAACAAAACTTTTACAGTAGTTGGACCAATTACTGGGAGGTCAAACCGCATATCTTGGTTAGGCCTTGCAACTTTTATAACATAACATCCGTCACCAGCAATTTTTTTTGCTCTTAAAATACAATTATCAGTACCTTCAATTGCTTCTACTGCAACCACAATTTTGTTTTTCACAACTACTGTTAGTCCAACATCAGCTTCGGCAAGACGTTTTGCAACATTGTATCCAAAATTGATATTTTCATAATCTTCTTTAGTAAGTTGTAATCCGTTTATTTCGCCATGTTCAGCAAAACTTTCTTTTAAATATTTATCAATAGGTTCTATTGATATTCCGTATTCAGCAAACTTTGTTTCAATACTATGAAAAATTTCCATTGCAGAATTTTTTATAAGTTTGTTAAAAAAAATTTTTGTCCCTTCACTCATTAAGATATTTTTTTGCAGTAGTATTTTATGAGGTATATATCCTAAAAGCAATATATTTTTTACATTGTTTTGTACAAAAAAATTTATTATTTCTTCTAAATCCCATTTGTTTAGTAAACAATATTTTTTTGCATGATTTAACAACTTTTTTGAAACATATTTTTTAAAACCAACAATATAGTAATCTATATCTTTTATTTTTTCGACAAAAATCTGGGGTAACAATCCTAATCCTGCAATTATACCTAATGACGAAACTTCTGTATTCATTTTTTTCTTGGTACTCTGCAGATACCACGTTTTGAACTTTTTATAAATTCTATCATATATCTTACTTCTTCTGGATAATTATTTTCTGCTTCTATCCTCTTTATTGCTTCAGAAAGAGGTAGTTTTGACCTAAACAATTTTTTATATACTTCTTTAATTTTTTTAATTTTTTCTCTGGTAAATCCTTTCCGTTTTAAACCAATAATATTGACACCTCGTAGTTCAGCTCTATCTCCTGCTACTATAACATATGGTGGAACATCTTTAGAAACCATTGCACCACCACCTAACATAGCAAGTTTCCCAACACGTGTATACTGATGTATCGCCACTAATCCACCTATGTTTACACCATCTTCAACAGTAACATGTCCAGCAAGTGTTCCGCAATTCGCAATTATTACATCATTACCTACTTTGCAATCGTGGGCAATGTGAGAATAAGCCATAAGATAACAATTATTACCTACTGAAGTTATTTTTGTCACAGTGCCACGGTGTATTGTAACGAACTCTCGTATTATGCAATTTTCACCGATAATAGCTAAAGTTTTTTCACCTTTAAATTTTATATCTTGTGGTAATGTTCCTATACAAACACTATCAAAAATTTTTGTATTTTTTTTGATTACAGCATATTCTATTCTACAATAACTGCCTACTTGAACATTTTCTTCTAACACACATTCAGGTCCTATTATAGTATAAGGACCAATTTTTGCTGTAGGATGGATAACAGCAGTCGGGTGAATAATCGCGGTAGGATGAATATTAGGTTGTGCTTTTTGTGTTTCAATTTCTTCTTTTTGTTTACTACTTACATCTTCCCCCTCTACTAATACAAACATAAATTCAGATTCTGCTACAATATTATTATTAACATATGCGGCACCACGAACCTTACCTACACGCTCTTTCGCCTTCACCACTTCAACCCTTAGTTCAAGCAAATCTCCTGGACGGACAGGTTTCCTAAACTTTGTTTTTTCAATAGACATAAAATATGCAAACTTACCTGCCAAATCAGGCCTAAAAAGATACAAAACACAAGCAGTCTGTGCCATACTTTCTATTACTAAAACACCTGGCATTATAGGATTTCCAGGAAAATGTCCTTTGAAAAAATCTTCATTACCACTTACAAATTTGTAGCCGACAGCAGATTTTTCTTTTTCAATAATTTCTACTTTGTCTATTAAAAGAAATGGTTCCCTATGAGGGATAACTTTTTTAATTTCTTCGATGTTTAAGACAATACGTTCTTGAGGACTGCTAGAGATAATATTTTCTGTATTATTATTTTTCATTTTTAAATCTCCTCCTTAGTAACAAATTTTTGGCAACTATTTTATGATGTTTATGAAAACTATAGACGATAAAATTAAAAATAAGTTTCTTTTTGGTAAAATTACACAGACTAAAACCCGCGACTACCAATTTTTTGGACTGCATACCCATGTTATTGCAATTATTACGTAGGCTGAAGCCCGCAACTACCAAAAATTAAACTTATACTTTGGACTGCAACAACCATGTTGTCGCAATTTTTAGCAATAACTCGTTTATTGCACTCCAAAATAACTAAAAAAGTTTTTAGATTGCGTAAAATAATAAAGCGCAGACTGAAGTCTGCAGTTACAAAATTATATTTTTTGTAGCTCAAAGAACATCATTTTTAGTTAACTGAACCTGCAACAAAGTTCTTTTAACAAATGTTTACAAAATTCAATATTTGTATAATGTGAAGGATTTACAATTTTAAATTCAGCTTTAAAATAAAGGTTTGTTAATGACAGATCTCCTAAAAAATCTAATATTTTATGTCGGATAGGTTCGTCATCTTTATATTTTACAATTTCAGGATTAAGGATTTTGTCATTATCAATTACTATTACATTATTTATGTTTCCACCACGACCTAACCCTTTAGAACGTATTTTCTCAACATCTTCTAATAAACAAAAAGTTTTTGCATAAGCAATCTGTGAGACAAAATTTTCAGTAGTTATTTCAATTGCTATTTCTTTATTATTCAAAAATTTAGATTTTGGTGTTAAAATTTTACAATTCACTATAAATTTTTCAGATGGAACAACTTCGTATGAAGAGTTGTTAATAGATAATTTTATATGTTTATCAATTTTAACAAATTCTATTTCTTTTTGTGTATCAACAATTCCGCAAGAAATTATTTTTTCAACAAAAGTTCCAGCACTGCTATCCATTAATGGTATTTCGTTCCCATAAACATCAATTTCTACCCCAGTAAGATATAAACAATATAGAGCTGACAACAAATGTTCTACAGTAAGAATCTTTATTTTATTATTACCTAAAGAAGTAGCTTGTGTTGTATCAACAACATTTTTTATATTTGCTTGTATAAATTCTCCATTTATAACAAAGTTTATATTTGAGTTTTTTTGATCTGGTTTTAAAACAATTTTTGATAATTTTCCTGTATGGATACCTACACTTTCAAATTCTATCTGTGATGTTAATCTTTTATATTTCATTATTTCTTACTTTATTTTTTTTAATACTTTTTCAGTAATATCAATTTCTGTTTCACCATATAAAATTCCTGATTTATCTATTACAACATTTAATTCTTCCTGTTGTGCAACTTGTTTTATGATTTTGTAAAGTTCCGCATATATTTCAGCTTCAGTTTTTTGTTTAATTTTTTCTATTTCTGTTTCAAGGTCAGTTTGTTTTTGTTTAAGAATTTGTTTCTTTGAATCAATTTCTTGTTCAATTTGTTGCAAATTTTTTTGTTTAGATTCTATACTTTTTTTAATTTGTTCAATTTGTTCTGTTTGAAACGCAAAGGTTGATAAACTTTGCACCACATCTGTAGCGGAAGAAACGACTTCAGAAGTAGGAATTGTTGTTGCCGATGATGAAGATACAGCAATTTGAGCAAGTTGTGTATTAAGTTGTTCAATTTCAGTATTTATAAGAAGTTTTTGTTTCAATAGATCTTCCATTTCTTTTTCAACAGAAGCGATTTCTGCCATTCTGTTTTGTTTTAATGCAATAATATCTTGTTGTAATTTCTGAATAGAAGGATGTTCATTTAAAATTTTGTTGATATCTACGATACCTATACGAATCACAGTAACATCTTTTGTTGGTATTTCTATACTGAATAAAGTTTGAGATGTTAAAAATAATAAAGAAATTATTAATAAATAAGGGAAAAAATTTTTCGTAGTCATAAAATATCTCTCCTAATTTTTTAAAACATTTGTCCTAAGGTGAACCAGAACCGTAGTGGGTCATCACCTTTTCTTGGATTTAACGCCCAGGCCCAATCAAGCCGTATTGGGAATACAGGTGTAGTAAATCTAATCCCGAACCCTATTGAATGTTTAAGTTTGTTATCCCAATAACCATATTTTGACCATTTTTCAGTTGCACCTATTGAAAAATCAATTTCGTTAAATTCGTTCCAACAACCACCTATATCATAAAATACTGCTCCTTGTAAAACAGTTCTTTTATTTTCTTGTACAATAGGGAATTTGTATTCAGTATTAAACACAAACATTATTCTACCACCATTTTCTGGTGCTAACATTCTGTAAGCATATCCTCGGACAGTTTCTGCACCACCCACATAAAACTTTTCATATTTTGCGTTATTTAAATCAAATCCTTCAATACCTTCAATGTATCCTATTGTTGTATTAAATGACAAAACAAATTTCCAAAAAGTTGGCAAAAACACTGATGAACGAATAATCGGTTTATAGTATTTTACATCACCACTTAATATACTCCATCCTGCAATTTGTAATGATAGAGATTGTCGTGTTCCTTTTGTTGCGTCAAATATATTATCTCTTGTATCATATATGATTTGTGCAGCAATTGATGAAGTAAGTTTTTTTCCTTCAGGAATATCTTCAGGAAATTTTGAATCAAATATAATAACATTTTCGTATGAATATGAAAATAACAAACTAAAAACATCAGATATTCTTGGTCCTGCTCGTAATTCAAGTCCTTGTCGTTCTTCCTTATAAGCATTAGGTTCTGTTGAATATTCTCTGATCCTAGTTAAATCGTATAGTGAGACACCTAAAGAAACAGGTTTTTGTAAAAA
The DNA here is from genome assembly GCA_964521665.1 of uncultured Elusimicrobia bacterium. Lineage (GTDB taxonomy): Bacteria > Elusimicrobiota > Endomicrobiia > DTEH01 > DTEH01 > JANXDG01. The sequence goes on along the minus strand of CAZFSG010000027.1, from coordinate 1,473 downwards.
CCAAGGTTCAGTCCATGAAATTTCATAATTTTTTCTTCTTTGTCCAAACTCCCATAATAGGTTCAGTCGTTGCGCTCTACCAAAAAGGTTTAAATGTGAAACTTGTAAATTACCAACTAATTGGTCTACTGTTGAATATCCTGCACCTGCAGACAACATCCCTGGCCTACCTTCTCTTATGTTAAAAACAAGATCAACTGATGTTGCAGTAGCGCCTGGTTGGAAGTCAATATTAACTTCGTCAATAAATCCTAAATTATAAATTTTTTCAACACTTCTTCTAAGTTTTTTAGTGTTTACAATATCGCCTTCTTTTAAAAGAATTTCTCTTTTTATTACAATCTCTTTAGTGCTTTGCAATCCTTCAATATAAATACTATCAACATATATCTGTTGTCCTTCATCAATTTTGAAAACTACTGAAATACTTCTTAAGTTTATATCTTTAACAATTTCAGGGTCAATCCTTACCTGTAGGTATCCTCTTTCAGCATATAATTCTGAAATAGATTGTACTGACAAATCTAACTCAGATTGTTTAAAAACTTTTCCTTTTTTCAAAGTTACAACTTTTTGTATTTCCTTTTCAGAATATACTTTATTTCCTTCAAATTTAATTTCTTCAACTTTATATTTTATTCCTTCGTTTATAGTGAACATGATTTTAACTTTTTCTTGGTCAATTTGAAGAACCTGTGGTGTTGAAACTTCAATGTCATAGAACCCTTCATCTTTATAAAACTGAACAATTTTTTGTATATCAGTGTTAAGTTTTGTTTCTCTGAACGGTTTATTTCTTTTGGTTTCCATTAAAGAGAGAAGTTTTCTTCTTGAAAAATTTTTGTTTCCTTGTATTTCTATATTATCCACAACAATTTTTTTACCTTCGTTTATAAGGAATATAACATTGATTTGATTTTTTTCAGAATTTAAAATTTCTTCAGTATCAACTGTAGTATACACATATCCTTTTTCATCATATAGGTCAAAAATTTTTGCTTTACTTTCTTCTAACTTTAGTTTTGTAAAAAATTCTTTTTCTTTTAATGGTATTTCTTCTTTAATTTTTGCAGTGGATACTTTTTTGTTTCCACGAACTTCAATTTTTTTTACTAAAGGTCGTTCATAAAATTTGAACACAAGTTTTCTTGTAGTTGTATCAAACTCTACTTCAACATTGTCAAAATACTCAGTTGACAAAAGTTCTTTTGTATCTTCAGTAATATTTTCAGAAACAAAATAATCACCTTTTTTAGTTTTTATTTTAGATTTTATTTCTGAAGGTTTTACATTTATCAATCCTTGAAATACAATTTCTGATATTCGTTGAGCAAAATTTTCCGTAGAAAAAACTATAAAAAAAGTTAACAAAATAATTGTTGATTTCTTGTTTTTCATAATTTTGATATTTATAAAAATTGAATTTAAAATACAAGGTAAGAAATAATTTTAAAGAAAAAAAGTTTATAATCA
>CAZFSG010000026.1:0-18047 GCA_964521665.1 uncultured Elusimicrobia bacterium | reverse complement strand
GTGGATCAACTTGCGAGTTTATAAACAAATATTCAATGTTGTTATAATAAAAAATGCTTGGTTGTAAGTTTTGATTATTTTGTAATACATCTTCAGGTAAAAATATCTCAACTTTAACAGGTTGTTTAAATTTGTACTGAGGTATTATTTTATCATCTTTTTTTATTATCAAGTTATATTTACCTACAACATTTAATCTTTGTTGCTCAATTTCAGTAACCTGTTTTGTACTAATTGAAATTTTGTATCCTGAAGATAAAATTTCTTGGTCAACATCTTTTGATAACAAAATTTTTCCGACAGGTTCTACTACAATTTTACTTCCTGAATTATATGATGTAATAATATCAGAAGGTTCGCTTTCAATACCACCAACTGTTACAACTTTTATCAAATAGTAATATGTTGAGTAATAAATTCCGTCTGACAAAAATGTAATCGATGAAGGAATAAATTTGTATACATTTTTATTACTAACATTTTCTAAAAGTTGGTCATAACTTTCAGCACGGTATATATTGTATCCAGTTATATCATCTGCTTGTTTTCCATCAGTATATTTATCAACTTTTTCCCAAAAAATGTTGAACTGCCATGGTGAATATATGTCTATGTTATATCCTGTTATACGAGTAGAAGCTGGTATGTCAATGGAAGCAACAAAAAAGTATCCTGTTGTAACATCACCTAAGATATTTTCATCATCAACAGGTGTTATTGTAAAATAGTATGTTATTGCTTGAGGTAAACTTGTTTGTATTTGATAATAAGTAGTTGTTGACGAAGCTTGTTCAATCAATTTGTTATCTTTTAACGAATATATTTTTAATTCATATTTTACCACAGAAGAATTTGGTTCAGGATGTACAGCAGCCTTCCATTTTAGTATAGGTTTTCTTTGGTAGACAACACCAGTTGAAGAAATTATCTCAACAGGTAAAGGTTTAAAATAAGGAATATAAAATCGGCTAATACTAGTTTCAGTCCACAAACCACGTTCATCATATGCACGAACTTTAAAATAATAGGTAGTATTCATTAAAAGTTTATAAGTAGGAATAAAACTTGTAGTGTCGGATAAAATAACAACTGTTGTTGAAATTGACGGATTAAAATTTTTGTCAATTGAAAATATAAGTTCGTATTTATCAATTTCGTCATCTACATCGTATGTTTGTTGCCACATAAAATTAGGTTTCCTTGTATCCACAACAGTAGTTGAAGGAGAAATTATGCTAAACGGTATAGGTGGGTCGTTTTGTGTATCAACAAAAAAGTAAAAAGTTTGTGATTTTTTTAATCTGACAGAATTTTCTGCTTCTACAAACCAAAAATAAGTTGTGTTTTCTTTAAGTGTAGAAGTTGTATAACAAACCTGTTGTACTTCAAGATAATTTTTGTAAGGTCCTGAAGAAAACTGTATTATTTCATAGATAAGTGTATCTATAGGTGCTAAATGTAGTTTATAATTTATAGGTTTCCACCATTCAGTTTTGTTAGCAGCGGTCCATTTAAGTGTTAAAGGTTGAGTTACACGAACAAAAGTATGACTTGACCCTCCAGAAATTAAATATATCTCATCAGGTTCCTCAGTAGTTAAATCAACAATAAACGTATATGATGATAAACTTTTTGTATAATTACCTTTTGTATCATATGCTTCAACCCACCATTGATACGCTGCGTTTTCTTTAAGTAGTGACAAATCTAAATTATAACTTGTTGTGTTACTACCAACAACTATTATATATGTGGACAACCCTATAACATAACTTTCAACAGTTGATATACATATTTTGTAATATTCAACATAATCTTTAGGGTCAACATCGTACGAACCTTGCCAGGTCAAAGTCACAAAAGATTGAGTAATAACACCTGAAGTAATATCAATATTAAATTCTTTAGGTCTTTCTTCAACACTGTTTACCCAAAAAGAATGTATTGTAGAAGTTGTAATACCACCAAAATTGTCCTCTGCTATCACTCGCCAAAAATATTGTTGGTTTTCTTCAAACACCCATGGTGAAGGTATTTCAACGATAGTATTTTTTTGTGACGGATATATAAAATTGCCAGAAGAACTAAAATAAGAAAAGTCAGAATAAGAGGAATATTGTATGGCATAGTAAAGATCATCATTGTCAGGATCTGCTTGGTTGTACCAACTAAAAGTTGGTTGTAATGTGTTTACAACAACATCATTTGTTGGAAAATAAAGTTCAAAACTATTTGGTGAAAAATTTTCTGTCCTAAAATAAAAAGTAGTATAAGGGGTTTGAAAATTTCCAAATTTATCATATGCTTTTACATACCAATAGTATGTAGTTCTTGACTGTAGGTCAAAATCAATTGCTAAAGATGTAGTTGAAGACCATAGCTCGTATCTAAAAATAAAATTAGAATAACTACTTATAACTACTACATAACTTGATACAACAGGATCATAGTTGTCAGGATCATACACTTGTTCCCAATAAAATGTTGGTCTATAAGTTTTTATTCCAACAGCAGGAACGATTGTTGTAGTTGTCCCTGGAGAAATTAAATTAAACTTATAAGGTTTTTGGTTTGAGACACAAAAACTTCCTGTTGAAAAAGCAAATCCGTATGGTTTTACATACCATGGTTGTGATGTTGACGGATTTACAGCGAAATCCCATTCATTTTGTCCCCAACAATGTATCTGCCAGTAATAAGTAACACCGGGTGATAGTTGTGGATTAGTAAACATAACAGTTGTAGTAGTAATCTGTGGATTTGGTAACCATGTATTTATTTTCCACAAAGGCGAAGGTAATGTGTACCATTCATCTTGTGTTTGTGGAACAACAGTTGTTATGTTTAAGAAATAATGTTTTAAAGAATCATATGGATCAGGGTCAGATGGTAATGACCAACTAAACTCAATAGGACCTGCAAGCGAAGTTGGGTTTATTACACCTGTTGGTGAAAAAATATCATATCCAGTAGGGGATTCTGAAGTAAAATCTATAACAAAATAGTTAGGTGGTTCAGACAACGGTGGTGAAAAAGTAGTTGTATCTGTCCATATCCAATCCGAAAATCCTACCTTTAAAGAATCCCTTGCTCTTGCTCGCCACCAATATGTCGTGTTTTCTAAAATTTCTAAATTAAAATCATTTTGTGTCCCTGGTTCAAAAAAATTAGTAATTGCTGTTGAAACAAAAAAATCCCACTTTTTTTGAAACCAATCCTGGTATGGTGCTCCACCTTCAGGATTCTCTATATATCTCCATGCATTATTCCCCTCTGTAGGTTCTTTATAAGATGATATAAAAACAGCGTATTCATATACACCATCTTCTGGGTCAGGGTCAGAAGTTGCTTCCCAAGAAAGTATTATTGGAAAGCTTTTTGCAATATGTTCATTTATAAGTGAAGAAAAAATAATTGTAGTTGATGAATTAAACGGCAATGGTGATGAATCTTCTTGATTTATCCAAAAATAACCAACTGGTGTTTGAGTAGATTTCTGAGGATAACCGAACGGTGTGCCAGAATCGTACGCTACTACATACCAGTACAACTTTTGGTTTTCAAAAAGTAAAAGTTGTGACGAATCAGGATTAGAATTTTGATCCATTAAAAAATTTGATGCTGTTAATAACCCATCAGATGGTGCAATTATATATGTTGAAAAATTTGGGTCTGAAGAAATAAACAATTTGTATCCAACAACAAAATCGCCTGAATCTTTATCATAAGCATCTTCCCAATCAAAATATATTGTATATGATGTTGTATGCCATACAGTAGCAATTTTAGGTGATAGCAATGGACTTGTTGAAGTAAACAGTGGTGGTGAATTTTGTGAATTTATCAAAAACTTAAACGGTACAGTTGTTGATGATAGACTTTCTGAATCGTATACAGTCAAAGTCCACCAACATGTAGTATCTTCAGGAAGGCCTGAAATAGTAAGAGATGTTATCACAACACTATATGAACTTATGATAGGAATACCAAGATTTCCCGCAACCAAATATGTTGCAATTTTTAATGTATAAGAAGAAATATAATCACCATAGTTTGAATCAAAATCGCGGGAGTATCCTGCATACCATCCTGCAGATGTCCAGTCAAAAACAACAGTTGTTGATGAAACAATAGTAGCAGTCGAGTTTTTCACAGGATCGTATACAAAATGTTTAGATAGTTCTACACATTGTGGTGGTGAATTAAACGGTTTTACAAAAGGTGAACTTGATGAGACTAATGACCATTGATTTTTTTCATCAGCAATTTTTATTGAAAAAAAATATGATGTGTTATTAACAAGTGATGTTATTACCACTGAAGATGATACTAACGGCTCTATTATAACATTTGTTAAATACAAAACTTCTGTTGCTGAAGACCATAAACTGTCGTCTGTAATTGGTTGGTCATTTCTATACCTTATTCTGTAAGAACCGGTGTAAGTAGAACTGTTGTATACAAACCCATCTTCATAAGAATCTTCATATGGGAAAACCCAACTAAGTTTTACATGTCTAAACCCACAAGAAGTAATAGTTATAGAAGTAACTTGTCCCGGTGGTGAAATATCAACTTGAGCCCAAGTTGTTACACCATCTGAAATCTCCGATACCAATCCTAAATCATCCTCTGCCCATAAACGAAAATAATATGTTAACCCTGAAATTAAGTTAGTTATAGTAACACTAGCAGGCCATTGGTATGAAGGATAACTATGTGTAGAAATTTTTATTTGTGCATCAGCAGTTGACCAATTCAAAAAATACTCATCAGTTGAATACTGAATATACCAAAAACCTGATAATATCCCAGGCGGTGAAAAATTATAATCATCCCCACCAATAAACTGTAGATAAATTTCACCTTCATGGCTACCTTGTGTGAAATCATAAATACTTACATATGGTTTCCACAAAGTCATCCATCCTGTGCTTACATTTGACATCTCTGATATTAATTCTTCAGTTCCTGAAGAAATCCAAATAACAAAATAAAAAGTTGTATCTCTATCTAAACTGTTAAATTTTATAAAATCATCAAGGCCAGATAAAACATAAATTTGTCCTTGATAAGGATTAACAGGACCTGTAGAAAAAACAACCTGTGCTGAAATAGTTGACCATGAAACCTCAGCAAATGTTGAATATTGGATATAATACTTACTATTTTCAGGTAAGATATCAGGACCAGGATATACCCAGGAAAGTTGTACTGCACCTTCAGGAATTGTAGTTAAACCTGAAGTTGTAATAAGTGTTGAAACACTATTTGGTTGAGCAAAAATATTTGTGAAGAATAAAAAAATAAATAATAGACACATTATCCTTAAAAAATTTAATTGGTTTTTAATTATTATATTTTACAAAATTTTTTATTATAATTTCAATACACAGTTTTATTTCTTCTACTGTCTTAAGATACACACTTTCAGGTTGACCCAAAGGGTCATAAATCTCAGGATTGCTAAAAAACCCAGCATACTCTTTTAGCAAAAATGTTTTACTGAAATATTCAGCAAAATTTTCTTTGATAAACTCTATCTGTGTCCTATCCATAACCAAAATTATATCTGATGTATCCAAAAGTTCCTTATTTATCTTAGTTGGTCTATGAGTTGATAAATCTTTTTCTTTAATTTCATACAACTCAAAAAATTTATACATACATTTAGGTATCTTAAAATATTCTTCAGCAATGATACCACAAGATTTTACTTCTATATTATCAACACCATATTTTGCTAACAAATGTTTTGTATATCCTTCAGCGAAAACACTACGAAATACATTCCCACTACAAACATATAGTATTGTTTTAAATGGCATAGATAACTTTTTTATATTTTCTAAAACATATTTTTGTTCAGTTTTATTTGATTCTTTATTTATTCTAACAAAAAAATTTTTAATTTTTTTAATTTCGGTAGCAAATGGGATTAAAAATAATATAAAGTATATTACCCAAAGATATCCTCCAAACTTTGTATAAAAAGTATTTTTGTGATAAAAGTTAGTGTGATAAATAAAATATCCTTCTTCAAATAAGTTTGTTTTCAACAAAACTTTCCCTGTAGGTGAAATTATACCTGAAATACCTGTATTTGCAGCACGTAACAAAAAACATCTGTTTTCAATAGAACGGAAAATGTTGAATATAAAATGTTGGTATGGTGCTGAAGTGGTCAAAAACCATGCATCATTTGTAATATTTACTAAAAACTTAGCACCTGAGTTAACAAATTTACATACAAGTTCTGGAAAAATACTTTCATAACATATTAAAACAGAAAATTTTGTATTTTTATCTATTTCAAAAACAGTAAATTCTTTACCTGAAGTAAATTCACCGAGTTCGTTTACAGTTTTTATAAATTTGCCTAATATATTCCGTAAAGGGACATATTCGCCAAAAGGGACAAGATGGATTTTATCATAAATTTTTTTTATTTCAAGTTTATGTTTATTGCATGTCAATAACACAGCAGAGTTGTAATAACAATCATAAAATTTTCCCATACGAACAGTACCAACTATATGATAAGAACACAAATTTATATTCGTAAACTTTACAAGATTTAATATCCAATCATATAAAACTTTATCTTCAAACAACCATCCAGGAACAGAACTTTCAGGCCAAATAAATAATACTTTATTATTTTTATTTTCATTAATAATTTGATAATAACTTTTCATAACGAGTGAGGTGTATCTTTGCATTATCTCATGCTTATAATTCTCATCCCATTTTTTATACTGATCAATATTACCTTGTAACAAAACAATACTAAAATTATCCTCAGATTTTCCTTGGATATATTTTTCTATAACTTTTATTCTATTTATTCCGTAAAAGTAAAACAATAAATATATTGCTACAATAATACAAACATTTTTTATTAATAAACTTATAGATTTTTTGTTAACTATAAAATCAAAAATTTTAACTGCAAAAAATATGTTAACAAAAATTATTATAAAACTTATCCCATAAACTCCTAAATATTCAGCAATCTGTATAATAGGAAGATTCTCATATTGTGAATATCCCAACAACATCCAGGGAAATCCACTAAATAATATACTTCTTAAATATTCAAGTAAAACCCAAAAACTTGATAAAGAAAAAATAATAAGGATATTATATTTACTAAAAACTTGTTTATAAAAATATATAGATAAACAAAATAAGACAATAAAAATGCTGCAATATATTGATAAAACTAACACAGATAAAACACCAAATATCCAATGTTCACCTGCTACAACAAACGTAGGTATTATCCAGTACAATATTCCACAATATGCAATGATTCCTGAAACAAAACTTAAAAACAAAACTTTTTTAACATTGATTTGTGGGAAGAAGAGAATTGAAAGTATTAAAGGTGTAAGTGAGAACCATGCAAAAATTTTATTCCCAAATTTAGGAAATGAAAGAAATAATAAAATACCACTTAATATAGCAAGAAAAGTTTGGTAATTATTTAATATGAATATTTTAAAAAATTTAAGTCCTTTTTCAAATTTTAGCATCTATAAGTTTCTTTTTAACTTGAGATTTATATATTTTTTCCACAACATTTTTTATATTTTTTCCCGCTACCACAAGGACATGGATCGTTACGTCCTATTTTACTAATTTTAACTTTTTGCAGTTTTTGTGTATTTGTGACCGAAGACTCAGATTTAGAAACAACATTTTGGTGCTGTATAGCAATTGGTTGTGGAGATTGTTTTTGTGCATAAACTACAGGTTTCAATTTATATATGTATTCAACTGTTTGTTCTCTAATTCTTGCCTGCATTTTTAAAAACAAGTTATAACTTTCTTTTTTGTATTCTATTAGTGGATCTTTTTGTCCATATGCTCTTAGTCCAACACTACGTCGTAAATGGTCAAGTTCATAAAGATGTTCTCTCCAAGCAGTATCTAACATATGTAACAAAACAATCCTTTGTAGTTCTAAGAAAACTTCTTCTGAAAGTTCCTGTTTACGTTGTTCGTATTTTTCTTTTGCAAGATTAAAAAGTATATTTTTAATTTTTTCTTTTGTTAACGATTTTATTTCTTCTTCAGTAAAATTTAATGTAGTATCAAACACACGGCTACACCATAAGTTTAAAGTTGTCAACTTCCATTCTTCAGGATATTTTGTATCACAATAAAGTTCAATTTTTTCATCAATAGATTCTTCTATCATCTGCAAAATACGTTCTTCTATATCCTTACCTTCAAGAATAACATCTCTTAAAGAATACACTGCTTCTCTTTGTTTATTCATTACATCGTCATATTCAAGAACTTGTTTTCTTATATCATAATTCATACTTTCAACACGTTTTTGGGCACGTTCAATAGATTTTGTTATCCAAGGATGTTGAATACTTTCCCCTTCTTTCATACCTAATTTTAACATAATATCTGACATACGGAGACCACCAAATAATCTCATAAGTTCGTCTTCTAACGAAACATAAAATCTTGACTCACCAGGGTCGCCTTGGCGGCCACTTCTACCTCTGAGTTGGTCATCAATACGTCGTGCTTCGTGTCGTTCGGTACCCAACACATACAATCCGCCAAGTTTTACAACATCATGATATTCTTTATTATGTATAAACTCAACTTTACAATTAGGATCTTTACAAATCAAATGAGGTGCGTTTTCAACATCAGGTTTTCCTCCAAGAATTATATCCACACCACGACCAGCCATGTTAGTTGCAACTGTTACAGTTTTAAGTTTACCAGCTTGAGCAATAATTTGTGCTTCACGTTCATGATGTTTAGCATTAAGTACCTGATGAGGTATTCCTCTTCTTCGTAATAAAGAAGACAAAAACTCGCTTTTTTCAATAGACCTTGTGCCTACTAATACTGGCTGTCCTTTACGATATCGTTGTTCAATATCTGCCACAATAGCAGCCCATTTTTCCTTTTCTGTTCTGTAAATTACATCAGGATGGTCAACACGTATCATAGGTTTATGTGTAGGTATAACAACAACATCAAGTTTGTATACTCCCCAAAATTCTTCAGCAGAGGTTATAGCGGTACCTGTCATACCAGCAAGTTTTTTATACATTCTGAACAAATTTTGGAATGTTATAGTAGCCAAAGTTTGATTTTCTTCTTTTATTGGGAGATTTTCTTTCGCTTCAATTGCTTGATGTAACCCGTCAGACCAACGACGACCTGGCATAAGTCGTCCTGTAAATTCGTCTATTATCACTACTTCACCATCTTTAACAACATAATGTACATCTCTGTGAAACAAATAATGCGCGCGGATTGACTGCGTAATTATGTGTACCCAGTCAGAAGTTAAATCATCATAAAGGTTAGGAATACCTAATAAACGTTCACATTTTTTAATTCCTTCATCAGTAAGTTCTACAGTATGATTTTTTTCATCAACAATTGCATCGTATCCTTTTTTAATATCTATGCCTTTATATTTTGCTTCAGCTTCTTCTTCTTCAGTAATTTTTTTAATTTTTAATCTTGGGACAATTCTGTTTGCTACATAATACTTTTCAGTAGATTCTTCAGCAGAACCAGATATAATAAGAGGTGTTCTTGCCTCATCTATCAGTATAGAATCAACTTCATCAACAATTGCGTAATGTAGTCCCCTTAAAACTTTATCTTCTTTCCTTAATACCATATTATCTCTTAGATAATCAAATCCTAACTCGTTGTTTGTCACATAAGTAATATCACAAGCATACATCTTACGACGTTCTTCTGGTCCCATCTCATGTTGAATATATCCCACAGTAAGACCTAAAAATTCGTATATTGGTCCCATCCAGAACCTGTCTCTTTTTGCAAGATAATCATTTACAGTAACAATATGCACACCTTTACCTTCTAACGCATTAAGATACGCAGGAAGTGTTGCAACAAGTGTTTTTCCTTCACCTGTTTTCATTTCAGCAATTTTACCTTGATGCAGGACAATACCACCAATAAGTTGGACATCAAAATGTCTTAGTTTAATAGTCCGTTTAGATGCTTCTCTTACACAAGCAAATGCTTCAGGTAAGATATCATCAAGAGTTTCACCCTTTGCAAGACGTTCTTTAAACTCAGAAGTTTTTCGTTTTAATTGTTCATCTGTTAATTTACTAAACTCTTCCTCATAAGAATTGATTTTTTCAATAATAGGTCTTAACGACTTTAAATACCGTTCGTTTTGTGAACCGAAAAGTTTTGATAAAATATATTTTAACATAATTTTACAAATACAAAATAAATTGATAAAAAACAACGTTTGAATTTAAATTTTTGAACAAATTTACTCTATAAGGAAAGAAATTTATGTGGAAGAAATTTTGTAATTATCCAACCAAAAATACAACCAACTAACTATCAGTTTTATTTTCGGTTGATATAAAAAATTTTTTTTGTTAAAAACTTTGCGATAGTGTAAATCACAAAGTTTTTATTCTTTCCCTACACGTTTTACATTAATGGCCTTGGGTCCTTTTTCTGTATTTGTTACTTCAAACTCAACTTCTTCACCTTCTTTTAAAGTTTTGAATCCTTTTTGTTGCAACGAAGAATAGTGAACAAACACATCGCCTGAACCATCATTACAGCTTATGAACCCGAAGCCTTTACGTTCATTGAACCATTTTACTTTACCTCTTACCACAACTTTTTACCTCCTTGGACTAAGATGCGGTAATATAATATCAAGATAACAACCCAATATATATTACCAAAAAATTTGGTTTGTTATATAAAACATACAATAAGTTGTCAATGTTTATCAAAAATTTTTCATTTGCTGAATTATATTCAACTGTTCTTTAACTAATTTGTTATCAGGTTGTTTTGAAAGAATATAATTAAGATGTTGTTCTGCTTCATAAAAATTTTTTTGTTTCATCAATGTAACAGCTAAATTATATCTAACATTTAAATTCTCAGGTTGTAATTCTAAAAGTTGTTGATAAATTTTTACTGCTTTATCTAATTCTTCTTTTGAAAAATATATATTCGCAAGATAAAATTTTGTTGTAACATCGTTTGGGAATATGCTAAGAATTTTATAACATTTTTGTTCAGCATCATCAAATTTTTTTTGTTCAACATCTTTTATTATCTGTTGTATAAGATTGTTATAAACCGAAATTATATCATTTTTAACGCCTAACTTTTTAGCTAAAATTGTATAATTCCGTCTTGCATATTCAAAATTAGGATCTATCTGTAATGCTTTTTGATAACATTCAAGTGCTTTATATTCCTGCCCTAACTTTATGTATAAAAAACCGAGATTGTTATAAAAATCTTTTTCATTTGGAAAAACAGTAACAGCTTGTTCAAACAATTTTGTTGCAGAATATAAATTTTTATCAACATCAGATAAAAACAGACTTCCTAATGCTGCATACGCATCTTTTGATAACGGGTTTATAAAAATTGATTGTGTATAATGTAGTTGTGCCTGCTGAATTTCTTGCTTTTGCATAAGGACCGTTGCTAAATTAAAATGTATTTCGTCATAACCACAATTACTTGCTAACGCTTCATAATAATAATACACAGCACTGTCTAACTTTTTAAGTCGTGCATAAGTATTTGCAAGTTCGTAATTATTGTTAACCTCGTATCGTTGAAACTTGTTTGCTTTTGAAAGATAATAAAGTGCGGGCTGTAATTCGTTCCGTTTTGAATATTTGAATCCTTTAAAATAATTTATTTCCCCTAAAAAGCTTAAGAATAATCTGATTATAATAAACACACCTATGATTGTAACAAAAATAGCAGACAATGTTGACAATTTTATTGTTTTTTGTTGTCTGGTATAATCAAAAGTTGGTAATACACCGAGATTAAAAAAATATAAAAATGCAGGGATACAAAAATGTATCGTTACATTTAGCAAATTATCTACTAACATACCAACAACTGTACTACTTAATCCTATCACCATCAGTTTTTTATCACTATTTATTTGTATCTTTGCTAACTTGTATGAATAAACAAAAAATGTTATGATAAACAAAATGTATATTCCTAACCCAATAGTACCTGTTTGCGACCACACTTCTATAATTTCGTTATGAGCATTATTTGCATGTGTTCTAAAAGAAAGTTTTTTAACAAATAAATACTTACCTTGGTAAAATGGATAAAACAATTCAAACAATCCCCATCCTTTACCAGTAAAAAATTTTTCTTTCACCATATCCCAACCACATAGCCATATAAGAAATCGTTGGTGTAAAGGACTATATACATCTTTTGCTTGTTGAACCTCAAAAATTCTTCCTATAGGTGAAGGGTTACCACCTATTGGACTTCTTGGCCAAAAAATAAATAACATAATTAATGAAATTATAATTATTATAACTTTCTTTTTTTGATTCAATAAAACCTTTTTATCTAACAAAAGTGTTGTCAAACAAAAATATATTAATCCTGCAGATAAACCTAACCATGAAGATCTGGTAAGTGTACATAATAACGCACAAAAATATGTTAACATAAATATAAGCATCAATAAAGTATTTCTATCATTAAGGTATTCAACAAACATCAATGGAAATAATAAAATCAAGAATGATGATAAAAAATTTGGATTACCAAAAGTTGATACACATCTACCACCAAATGGGTTTAACACTTTCGGCCAAATAAGTTCTATACCAAAATATTGTAGAATACCATATATACTTGCAATAAACCCTACAATAAAAAAAGTATAATAAATTTTTAAAAAATTTTTTTCATTTACATAATTTGTTGCAAAAAAATATACTAGTAAAATGTTAGTTACAGTGAACAACAATTTTTTAAACCCTTCATTGAACATACTCATAAACAAATAGTTTTTTTTATAAATTTCTTTTGAATATTGTAGAAGTTGTGGTACATGATAATTATGGTTTAAAAAAAACATAGAAATTATCCAGGTAATTATAGCCCACAGATAAAAAATAAGCATTGGTTTCTCAAAAGGATTGATATAATGTTTTATTTCACCTTTTTGGTGTAAAAGAATTAAAATCCATATAAGTACCATTCCTGCCTGTGCAAAAACAATTTGAAAATAATACGGGTTACGTGTAAGATCTGTAAAAAATACTAAGGGAGAAATAATTATAATTGTATAAAACAAAAAGTTGACAATTTTTGAGTTCATATATTATTTTAAATTTGAAAGTTGTGTATCAGAAGGAAATTTCTTATGATAATAATTTATAAGTTCAGTAAGTTTTTGTAATTGATTTGTTTCTTTATACAACACCATCAAATTTTTCCATGCATTAAAATTTTGTTCATATCTGTTTATAGCACGTATATAAAACTTTTCTGCTTCATTATAATTTTTTCTTACATAATAAAAGTTGCCAAGTTGTAAATATGAATCTGAATACTCTTGTGCTCTTCTTTTTGCCCAATCTTCAGTTGCAAGTAAATAATGTTGTGGTTTATGATAATCACAACATACCCATTTTATTTCTTCTTCATATTGTTTTTTAAGTTCTTCATATTTTTGTTTTTCTTCCTCAGTAGTTATCTTTTTAGGATTTATAACATCTTCAGGTGTTTGACACAACCATTGAGTAAACAAATGCGCTTTATACATTTTTTCAGCCATACCCATATCTCCAAGTTGCATATATATAAACGCCATACGTTGGTAGTTCACAGGAAATATAGGATCAATTTTGTGGTATTTCCAAAAACATTCTAACGCTTTGTTAAAATAAAAAACAGCTTTTTGTATTTCATTGTTATTTTTAAAATAAGTACCTAATTTCATATATACAACACCTGCCTGGTGATGACTTTGTACATAATTTGGTGCTAAAGACCATACATCTTGATATTTTGAAATAGACCTTTCAGGATCAATTCTTCCTTTTTTACCAACATCAATTTCTGTCCATGGTTGGTCAGTTTCTTTATCACCCCATTCTGGATGAAACTCTCGTGTAAGTGTCCACCTGTCATTAAAAACATTGCCCATAAAATAATGACACATTATAAACCCAGGATTATTTTTTGCAACAATGTTATAATTTGTTAGTGCGTTAGACCAATCACCTTGTTTTGAATAAAATATTGCAATATTATGATGTATATCTCCAATAAAATATCCTCGGAATATTGTAGCAAGATATATCGCTATTACAACACAAACAACTTGTACTACACGTTGTGACAGTTTTCCTGCAGAAAAATTTAAATTTTTAGATATTGTGTAGCTTTTAGTTTTATTTATTTCTTCTAATATAACACCTGCGATAAATAACACAACTGATACTGTTATAGCAACGTCTGTTGTCATTTTCCACCACAAAAAATTTATTAACCAAAATAAAGTGTTTAAAAATAAAGCTAAGTATAAAGAAATAACATTTTCTTCAGAACGTTCTGGTAGTGGATTGTTAACTATTAACGAAGCGATAAGCCCTGCTAATAACCACACAACTGTCCCTGAAGATACAAACCGCATTGATACACACACCCAGTTATGTGTAAGAGAACCTAACCATCCTGAAATTAAACCTAGCATATAATATGCACGAAGATCTTCTGAAACTTCTTTTTGTCTTCCTTTTTTATCAACAACAATTGTTGGTGAAGAAAATTTTTTTAATGCTTTAACACCACACGTTGCTAATGTTATAATTAACCATAAAAAAATACCAAACCCAATTGTACCTTCATCATACCACACCTCTAAATATTCATTTTCAGGATGGTCTGATTCTGTATTGTGTTTTCCTTCAATATAAAAAATCTGTGGTCTTCTCCAAGCAGGATATGTTACATAAAAAGTCCCAATCCCTGTGCCTAAAACAGGTGAAGTGTTCAACATCTCCCAACAAGAAAGCCAAGTGTAAACTCGAAATTTTGCAGAATCTGTTCTTTGTGTTAATTGAAAATAAACACCATAAACTGTCAGTATTATTATAAAGATTACACCTAATATTACATATTTTTTTAAATTTTGTACTTTTACATGAGAAAAAAATATTAGGTATAAAAACCAAAAATATACAAATCCACTAGTAAAACCAATCCATGCACCTTTTGAATATGTAACATAAGTATTAAACGCTGTCATTAACCACAGAATTAAATATAACGGATTCTTTTTATACATAAACAATGCTAAACATAAAGGAGACATCGCAACAAGAAAATCACCATAAAAGTTTGGATTACCAAATGTAGAAAATACCCTTGTACCAAATGCTTGTCGCCAAATAAACGGATCTAAACCAACTGCAGGATTCGGTGGAAAAAATTTGCCATCAAGATATTGTATTATTCCATAAAAAGTTGAAACAAATAATGCAAATAATAACCATCGTATTATCCTACTAAATTTTTCAACACTATTTATCTCGCGAATAACAACTATTGCTATTAACATATAAATTATTCTGCGGACAAGTTCTGCTCCAGAAGCATATTTTAATGGTGACATAAAAACATGTGACTGAATACCTGATAACAAAAACAAAATAAAAGGAAGGACAATCTGCCAATTTTGTAAATAAAACTTTGTTGTTTGTTTAAAATTTTCTATGTATTTTAATAACCATAACAAAATTATTAAGCTACCACCGATCTGTGTAAGGGTGATCTTAATCTGACAAGAATCATAAGTTCTCAAATAAAACATTACTGCAATCAAAAAATACAATACTGCAATACCGTATTTTATGAGATTATCAAACAAAAAATAAAAATATGATTCTTTTACTTCCACAACATTTTTTTTCATATCAACATTCTATTTTTTATTGCAAAAGATAATGTTTTTGGGTCAGCATATTCTATTTCTGCACCTGTTGGTAATCCATATGCTATTCTTGAAATTTTTATATTTGCTGATTTTTCTTTTAATTTTTCTACAATGTAATTAGTAGTTAATTCACCTTCAGTGGTGAAACTTAATGCTATAATAACCTCTTGTGGTTTCATTTCTTCTTCAACTTCAAAAATTCGTGAATATAAAGATTCAATATTTAAATCTTTTGGCATCTTACCCTCAAGCGGTGATATTATTGATGATAAAATATAGTATAATCCTTTATAATATCCTGAAGATTCTATTGCATATAAATCACTATGTTTTTCTACAATACAAAGTAATTTTTTATCTCTTTTTTCATCGGAACAAATTGTACATGGGTTTGTTTCAGAAAAATCGTTACAGTATTTACACCTAACAATTTTTTCTTTTATTTGTGATAATACTACTATTAGGTCATCTAACAGTTTTTCGTTGTTTAATAAAAAATAGACAAATCGTTCTGCAGTTTTTGGTCCTACTGAAGGCAGGTTTTTAAACAAATTAATACACTGTTGAAGAATCTTAGATTTTTCCATTTTTGAAATATTCTATAGTTTTCTTAATCCCTTCCTGGAGAGAAATTTTTGGATACCAACCAAGTTCTCTTCTTATTTTGTCTATACAAAGATAACTCTTAATCAACTCTCCCTTTCTTGGAGGTTGATAAATTGGAGGTTTCTTATACCCTAAAATTTTGCTTATAATATTGAACAACTTATTGACAGAAGTAGCTTTTTGTGTACCAACATTATAAATCCCAAAATTTAAATTCTCAGATATACATTTGATATTCACTTCAACCACATCTGAAACAAAAACAAAATCACGCATTTGTTCTCCATCACCATAAATAATAACATCTTCATTGTTCAACATACGATTTATAAAAATAGAAACAACACCTGCCTCACCATATGGGTCCTGTCTAGGTCCGTAAACATTAGCATATCTTAACGATATTGTCTTTAGCCCATATACTTTATTATAATAATTCATATAATACTCTACAGAAAGTTTTGCACATCCATATGGTGATTGTGGACTATATAGAGAATTTTCTTTAGGTGCAGGTCTTCCTTTGCATTCACCGTAGATCGTTCCTCCTGATGATGCAAAAATAAATTTCTCAACATTATATTTTACACATAATTCTAACAGATTCAAAGAACCGATTATGTTAATCTTAGCATCATATTGTGGGGCTGCAACAGATTTTCTTACATCAATTTGTGCAGCATGATGGTTAACAACTTGTGGTTTTTCTTTCTTAAAAATTTCGTTGAGTTTATTATAATCAGTGATATCAATATTATAAAACTTTGCTTTCTTATTTATGTTTTCTTTTTTCCCAGAAGAAAGGTTGTCAATCACTACTACATCATATCCTCTTTTAATACACTCATCTACAATATTAGAGCCGATAAACCCAGCACCACCTGTTATTAAAATCTTCATATTAATTAGTTATTAAAATCTTGTTTTAGCTCTTTGTACAAGTTTCTTAATCTTTTTTTGTCCAATCCAAACTTTTTCATTTGTCAAAATGTTAACAAGTTCTAATTCAACTTGGTAATACTTCAATGTTTTATTCCCAACTTGGTCTAAAATAGTATTAATTTGTCCTTGGAGTATAAAATCAGCTCCCCATTCCTCACCAAGTTGTTTCCTTGTAGCAGCAGAGGCATGCATCATTTGGTCAAGTTTTTCTTCTCTTATTTCTTGTCTTTCCTCTTTTGATGCAACAAATATTACTCTACCAGAATTAATTAGCTCTCGTTCAAGATCTTTAACAAAAGTTTGTGTGTTTATATGTTCATGAGAACGATTTTTTACAGTTCCCACAATAACTCTTGGTTTTTGTCCTTTCTTAGAAATAAATTCATCAATCCATGGACGTGATAATGCATCAGATACCATCTCTTTAGAAACAAGTTGGGAATCAGTATCGTTCCATTCACCACTTAAGTCTATTTGTTCTTCAACATCTATACGAGATACTTTAACTGTTTCACATCCAACTAATAATATAAATAATAATATGACTGAGACAATTTTTATCCCTTTCATTGTTTTTAAATCCCTCCTTTTTTATTAGTTTTAGGTAACTATCTTATGATATTCATGGAAACTATCCGCAGACTAAAATGTGCGGCTACAAATTTTTTTGGACTGCAATAACCATGTTATTGCAATTATTACGCAGGCTAAA
>CAZFSG010000025.1:13967-18131 GCA_964521665.1 uncultured Elusimicrobia bacterium | reverse complement strand
GCTCCAAAGAGTAAGTTTAATTTTTGGTAGATGCAGGCTTTGTCTTCCGTAATTTCATCAAAAAAAGAACCTTATTCTTAATTTTTTGTCTACACAAATTTGAGGATTTCCAATAAATATCATAAAATAGTTAGTAAAACTATATAATTAGGAGGATATAACATTATATGGTGCTAAGATTTAACAAGCACAGAAGGACCTTAGAACAAGATGAATACAGATACGAACTACAAGATGTAGATGAACCTAATTTGTACCGAGATATATTTTCATATGATGAAATACCTAAAATACCATTTAACCATAGGTTGGTACCAATGAATCCTGCCGAAGAAATATGGATTACTGATACAACATTTCGTGATGGTCAACAAGGGTTTGGTAACTTTACTGTGGAACAAATTGTTGATTTATACAAACTTATGTCAGAGTTATCAGGGCCTAATGGTGTTATAAGACAAACAGAATTTTTTATTTATACTGAAAAAGACAGAAAGGCAGTAGAAAAGTGTAAAGAATTAGGTTTGAAATATCCTGAAATAACAGCATGGATACGTGCAAATGAGAAAGATTTTGAACTTGTAAAACAAATGGGAATTAAAGAAACAGGAATTCTTGCATCTGTCTCTGATTATCATATTTTCTATAAACTTAAGATGAAACGTTCTCAAGCAATGGCTCAGTATTTAAAAATTGTTGAAAAAGCATTAGAGATGGGTATAATACCAAGAGTACATTTTGAAGATATCACAAGAGCAGATTTTTATGGTTTTGTTGTACCATTTGCAAGAGAACTTATGAAACTTGCTCACCAAGCAAAAATGCCTGTTAAAATTCGTGCTTGTGATACATTAGGTTATGGTGTAACATATCCTGGTGCATCTTTGCCAAGAAGCGTCCCTGGAATTATATACGGTCTTACAAGGTTAGCAGGTGTTCCTTCAGAATGGCTTGAATGGCATGGACATAACGATTTTTATTTTGGTGTTGTTAATGCTACAACTGCATGGTTGTATGGATGTTCAGCAGCAAACGGTTCGTTGTTAGGTATTGGTGAAAGAACTGGGAACACTCCTATAGAAGCATTGTGTATAGAATATGTAGCTTTAAGAGGTGAAACGAACGGTATGGATTTATCTGCTATTACAAGGATTGCTGAGTATTTTAAAGAAAAAATAGGATATAAAATTCCGCCAAACCAACCTTTTGTAGGTGAAAATTTTGCAAAAACACGTGCTGGTATCCATGCTAACGGTTTGTTAAAATACGAGGAGATATATAATATCTTTAATACAGAAAAAATTCTTGGTAGAAAGCCTGAAGTTGGTATTTCAGATAAATCAGGCCTTGCAGGTATTGCATATTGGATTAATACAAAACTTAAGATACCAGAAAACGAATGGTTGCCAAAAGACCATCCCGGTATAGTTAAGATTAAAGAATGGGTTGACGAACAATATAATGTTCATTATAGAATATCTGATATTTCTGACGAAGAAATGTGGGATTTAGTAAAAACTTACCTACCAGAGGTTTATAATAAGTATTGTAAAGAAAAATAAAGTAAAAACATAATTGTGAATAAAAAACATTTATTTTTAGTTGTATTTTTTCTTCCTTTTCTTATTTTCTTTTCTCTCTTCTTTTCATTTTTCCGGATAGATATTTTTTATACAAATGATCTTCATGGAAGGATTGATGTTTTACCAAAGATAGCATATTATATTAAAAAAACGAAAACAAAAAATTATATTGTGTTAGATAGTGGCGATTTTATCCAAGGCACGCCTGAAAGTAATTTTTTCAAAGGTCAAAGTATGGTAGATGTAATGAATAATGTTGGTTATACAGCAGTTTGTTTAGGCAACCACGAGTTTGATTTTTCTGAACAAAATATATATGAATTAAAAAAGCAAGCAAAATTTGACTTTCTCGGTAGCAACATTTATTCTCATTATGGTACAGTAAAACCATATATAACAAACTATTTAGTAAAAGAGTTTGACGGAATAAAACTCGGTATTTTCGGTATTTTAACAACACAAACAAAATATATTGTTATACCACAGAATTTGAAAGATGTTGAAATTTTAGATGAACTATTAATAACACAAAAAGTTGTTAACCAACTGGTATATAACAATGTTGATATCATAATATGTGTTTCACATATAGGAGTAAGCGAAAACAAAGAAAATTTTGTAGATGATAAAATATTAGCAGAAAAAATACAAAAGATAAATTTTATAATAGGTGGACATACACATAAAAAATATATGATCAAAATAGGGAAAACTTTACTTGTGCAAACAGGTGCAAACGGTAAAGAACTTGGCCATTTAAAATTGTTCTTTTTTAAACCATATAAAAAGATATTTTTTTATAAAAACAAATTTATTGTTATAAACTCTCTAAAAGATGACAAAAATGTAAAATCTATCAGCGAACGATATCTAAAGAAAATTAACAAAATTTTTGATGAAGAAATTGGAGAATTAAAATTTGACCTCCCACATTATCGTGATAAAGAATCTCCTTTGGGTGATCTTGTTTGTGATATTATGAACAGAATAGCAAAATGTGATTTTGCAGTAACAAATTCAGGCGGGTTAAGAAAAAGTTTAACAAAAGGTATAATAAAATACAGAGATATTTATACTTTATGTCCATTTGATAATACTATTGTGAAGATAAATCTTTTAGGAAGAGAAATCAAAGATGTGTTTGAACATAGTTTTAGTGGTAACTATGGTATTCTTCAAGTGTCAAAAGAAGTTAAAATTGAATGTGATCTCAACAGTCCAGTTGGCAGTAGGGTTAAAAATATACAGATAAACAATAAATCATTATTACCTGATAAAACATATTCAGTTGCTACTAACAGTTTTTTAGCTTCAGGTGGGGAAGGATATTTTTGGTTTACAAAACACAATATTGTTGATACAAAAATACTTTTGCGTGAGGCAATCGTAAATTATATAAAAGAAAATAAAAAAATTTCCTTACCTTTAGGTAACCAAGAACAAAGAATCATAATTGTCTCTAACCAAAAAAAGTAACCCATTTTCTTATTATACATTTCTATTGAAATTTTATTATGTTTTTAGTATTATATGTATCCTATTTTATTCCGGGGTGGTGTAATTGGTAGCACAAGGGACTTTGGATCCTTTAGTCCTGGTTCGAGTCCAGGCCCCGGAGAAAAACTTATCCTTATTATGTTGAAAATAGCGGTTATTGGATGGCGAAACTTTTTGTCAGTTAACGATGCAATAACAGAACATTGTAGGGAGGTTTATCGTAGACTTGTAGAAAAAGGGTGGCAGTTCATAATTTTTGTTAAAAAAGGGACAGCAGAAGTTGCTCAATATAAAGGTATACAGATTGTTTCTATTCCTACGATAAAGATTAAATTTTTAGAAACACCAATTTATTGTTTATTCAGTTTTTTTTGGCTTATAACTCATAGAAGTAAGAGAGATACTATTGTTCATCTTCATACAATAGGTTGTGGTATAATATTACCATTATTGAAATTTGTTGGATATAAAGTTGTTAGTACCCATCATGGTCCTGATTATGTTAGAGTAAAATGGAATTTTATAGAACGTGCTGTTTTGAAACTTTGTGAACGTTTTATTGTGTCTTTATCTGACGAGGTTTTCTGTATAGCAACATGGGTAAAACAGTATATTGAACAAAAATATAACAGAGCTGTTGTTTGTACGCCAAACGGTCTTTTTTTACGTGCAAGAACGTTGACAAAAATTTATTTAAAAAAATTTTTGTTAGAACACTACAAATATTTTTTAAGTGTAGGAAGTTTAACACCTGAAAAAGGATTCTTAGATATTGTTTTAGCATTTAACAAACTTGAAAAAAATAATGGGTGGAAACTTCTATTAGTTGTCCTTCCTGAATATAGGAATAAAAAATATGCTCAGAAAGTTTTAAATGAAGCAAAAAAGAATAAAGATATTGTTATAATTGAAAACCCGCAACAAGAAATGTTAAACGAATTGTTTAGTAATGCAGGAACATTTATTTCTGCAAGTAGTTATGAATCCGCCCCTACATACCTTATAACTGCTATCAGATATAATATCCCAACAATTGCAACTTCTGTTGAAGCAAATATAGTAGTTGGCAAAGAATATCCATATT
>CAZFSG010000025.1:0-13867 GCA_964521665.1 uncultured Elusimicrobia bacterium | reverse complement strand
TTATTATATGGAAAAAATTGTGTATCACGAATTAAAATTTAACACTTTTAATTCACAACTTCTTCGTGGATATGATTGGGAAGAAGTGGTGTCAATTATTGAAGAAAGTTATAAAAATTTGTTTACACGATGGTAAGTGAAAATATTATTTATTTTATTAGTATTTCTTATTTTATTGAACAGTTTCGCGTTACTGTTGTGGTTTGATAAGTTATGGTTTTTATTTACAACAACAGGTGTTTTAATATGTCTATCAATATTTAGAATATTAATAAGAAAAGAAAAAAAGTCAATATTTATAGTTTTATTTTTTATTTCTTTATTTAATTTATTGGTAGCAATATTAGGATATACTACAAATTTTGCTATAATAAGTTCAAAAAAGAAAATTATGCAAGAAAATGTTTTGTCTCAATCACAAAAAGATACTGTTATAAAAGGTAAAGTTCTTATGTTAGAGAATCCTACTGTACCTGTTGCAAATGCTAAAATAAGTTTATCTCAAGCAAATATTCTAATAGACACTTTTTACACAAACTTAGATGGAAAATTTGAATATGTTATTCCTAAAGAAGTAGATTTGAATAATTATATATCGTTAAAAATTGAACATTTTGATTTTAAACCTTACGAAACAAAGTTTTTATTAACTGTTGGAACTATAAGAGAATTTGAAGTTTATTTATGTAAACCTGTTAAAGTTAAAGAAAAACGGGGTGAGCCGCAATGATTATAAAAGTGAGAGTATTGCCAAATTCAAAATATAACGAAATTGTTTCACGAGTAGGGACGGTATTACGTGTTTGTGTCACAACAAAGGATGTTAAAAGTGATGAGACAAACGAACTTGTTAGAAAAATTGTTGCTGAGTTTTTTTCTGTTAAACTTAAGGATGTATATTTAAGGAAAGGACATCGCGGAAAAGAAAAAACTATTGAAATTGAAGGTAAGTCAAACGAGGAATTAAGAGAACTTTTAGATTCTATTCCATAATTATAAAAGGATAAACTCTAATGTCTTCTGCGTTAACCCCATTTATATTTAAAGAAGATACAATTTTTATACTTGACCAAAGGAAACTTCCTTTTAAAAAAGAATATGTTAGATGTGATACATATAAAGATGTGATAAAATGTATAAAAGAGATGGTGGTACGTGGTGCTCCTGTTATAGGCGTTGTGAGTGGCTATGGGATGTATTTAGCAGTAAGAAACTATAAAGGTAAAGATTTAAAAAAATATATCATCAAAATTGCAAAAGAATTTGTATCTTGTAGACCAACAGCATACAATTTGTCTTATGTTGTTAACAGAATCAAAAATTTGGTGATAGAACTACAAAAAGACACTCCCTACAAAGAAGTTTTAAAGTTAGTGTTGGAAGAAGTTGAAAGAATAAAAGAAGAAAATAGAAAATCTTTACAAAAAATTGTTGAAAATGGTATAAAACTGCTTAAAAAAAATTTTTGTGTTTTGACACATTGTAACACAGGAGTTCTTGCTTGTGGTGATATTGGTAGTGCATTAGGTGTTATAATTGAAGGATATAAACACAATAAAGTTAGTTTTGTATATGTAGACGAAACTAGGCCATATTTACAAGGTGCACGACTTACAATGTTAGAACTTATATCTGCAGGTGTTCCTTGTTGCATGATAACAGACAATATGGCAGGATATGTTATTAAAGAGAAAAAAGTTGATTGTATAATAGTTGGAGCAGACAGGATTGCAAAAAATGGTGATACTGCAAATAAAATCGGTACTTACACATTAGCAGTGTTAGCAAATTATCATAAAATACCTTTCTATGTAATAGCACCAACTTCAAGTATCGATAAAAATCTCTCTACTGGTAAAGAAATAAAAATAGAAGAACGTTCCGCAGATGAAGTAAAATATATCAATGGTAAACTTATAACATTAAAAACTGCTAAAGTTTTTCATCCAGCATTTGATGTTACCCCTGCTGAATTAATAACTGCTATTGTTACTGAGGAAGGAATTTTTAGATATCCTTACAATTTTAAATGAATGTTGAACCAATATCAATTATTAAAGAGTTTATAAAAAATAAAAAAGTTGTTTTTGTAGGTATCGGTAATACTTTAAAAGGTGATGATGGTGTTGGTTGTTTTTTTGTTGAAGAGTTGTCAAAAAAAATAAAAAATGATAATGTAAATTTTATTAATGCAGGTGTGTGTTTAGAAAATTATCTTTCAAAAATTGTAAAACTTAATCCTGAAATAGTGATTTTTGTTGATGCATACCGCACAAAAGAAGTTGGTGCTCCATATTTGTTGTTAAATAAAGACGAGATACAAAATTCAACTTTTTCAACTCATAATATATCTTTGTCTACAATAATAGAATTTTTAAAAAAAGAATTGTATAATACACAATTTTATGTTTTTGCAATAAAACCTAAAGTTTTTAAATTACAACAAGAAATTTGTGAAGAAACAAAAAAGTTAGTTGCTGCTATAATAAAAGGAGTTTTGGGATGAAAGTAGGAATTATAGGATGTGGATACGTGGGGTTAACCACTGGTGTTTGTCTTGCAGAACTTGGTCATACAGTAATTTGTGTGGATAATGACACAGAAAAAATAAAAAAATTGTTTTCAGGAATTTTACCTATTTTTGAACCTGGGATAGATAAATTGATAAAAAAGAATAAAAAGAAGATAAAATTTTCTACAGAGATAAAAGATGCAGTTATAGGTAATGAAGTGATTTTTATTTGTGTAGGCACACCTTCTAATCCGGATGGTTCCCCTGACCTAAGTTATATTGAAAATGTAGCAAGAGAAATTGCAAAGTATTTAGATAGTTATAAAGTTATTGTAGAAAAATCTACAGTGCCAGTAGAAACTGCTGAATGGATTAAAAAAACTATTGAGAGATATAAAAAGAATAATATAGAGTTTGATGTTGTTTCAAACCCTGAGTTTTTGAGAGAAGGTTCTGCTATAAATGATTTTTTATATCCGGATAGAATTGTTATTGGTGTTGAATCAGAAAAAGCAAAAAGAATTATGTTAAAACTATATAAAAAAATAAAATCGCCAAAAGTTGTTGTTGATACAAAAAGTGCAGAACTTATTAAACATGCATCAAACTCATTCCTGGCAACAAAAATCTCTTTTATTAACGCTGTTGCTAACATATGTGAACTTAGTGGCGCTGATGTTGAAAAAGTCGCGTTAGGGATGGGTTTGGATAAAAGAATTGGTAAAGATTTCCTTAAAGCAGGGGTTGGTTATGGTGGGAGTTGTTTCCCAAAAGATGTAGATGCTTTTATTTGGATTTCTGAAAAACTTGGTTATGATTTTTCTTTGCTTAAAGAAGTAAAAAAAATTAATGAAAGACAAAGAGAGTTGTTTGTTAAAAAAATAGAAGATACGCTTTGGATTTTGAAAGATAAAACAATTGGTGTTTTAGGTCTCTCTTTTAAACCAAACACAGATGATATTAGAGAAGCACCTTCTATATATATCATAAAAATGTTAAAGCAGAAAGGTGCAAAGATTAAAACCTATGATCCAAAGGCTACACAAAAAATGAAACAAATTTTCCCTGACATAGAATACTGTGAAAATCCGTACGAAGTAGCAAAAAACAGTGATTGTTTAGTAATTCTTACAGAATGGGATGAATTTAAAAAACTTGATTTAAGAAAAGTCAAAAGATTACTAAATCAACCAATAATTATTGATGGAAGAAATATTTTTGAACCAAAAAAGATGGCAAAATTAGGTTTTATATATAAAAGTATTGGGAGATAAATTATGAGAATAGTAATAACAGGAGCAGCAGGGTTCATTGGCTCTCATTTATGTGATTATTTTATAAAAAAGAAACATTACGTTGTTGGTTTGGATAATTTAATTACAGGAAATATAAAAAATATAGAGCACTTATTCGGTAATGATAGATTTTTATTTATAAAACACGATGTGACTAATTATATTCATATTCCAGGAAAAGTTGATGCTGTTTTACATTTTGCTTCTCCTGCATCGCCAGTTGATTATTTAAACTATCCAATACAGACACTTAAAGTAGGTGCATTAGGTACTCATAAAGCATTGGGTTTAGCAAAAGAAAAAAAGGCTATATTTATGCTTGCATCAACCTCTGAAGTATATGGTGATCCACAAGTTTCTCCACAACCAGAATCATACTGGGGAAATGTAAACCCAATAGGTCCAAGAGGTGTATATGATGAAGCAAAAAGGTTTGCTGAAGCACTCACAATGGCATACCATAGATATCACAAAATACCAGTAAGGATAGTAAGAATATTTAATACTTATGGTCCGAGGATGCGGCTTAATGATGGAAGAGTTGTACCAAATTTTATCTATCAAGCATTAAAAAACAAACCTATTACTGTCTATGGTGATGGCACACAGACAAGATCGTTTTGTTATATTTCAGATTTAGTTGAAGGTATTTACAAATTATTGTTTAGAGATATCCCTGAACCAATAAATTTAGGTAATCCACAAGAAATAAGAATAATAGATTTTGCATATTTGATTAAGAAACTTACAAATTCAAAAAGTAAAATTGTTTTCAAACCTTTACCACAAGATGACCCAAAACAAAGAAAACCTGATATAACAAAAGCAAAAAAGTTGCTTAATTGGGAACCAAAAGTTTCATTACCGGAAGGTTTAAAACTCACCATAGAATATTTTAAGAATAATATTTGATGATAAAATAATAATTTAATACTTCCCATTATTGACAAAAATTGTGAAATTTAGTAAAAATTATCATATTACATTAAGAAGGGTTATGTTAACTAAAAATGATGTTCTTTGGAATACAAAAATTAATCAAATAACAATATATTGTGAGATGAAGATTTCGTATTTCATATATTGGGAATTTATAATTTGGTAGCCGCGGGCTTCAGCCTGCGTAATTTCGTTAACGAAAAACGCAACCTAAAGGTTGCGGCTACCAGTAGATTGTGTATTGTGTATTATTTGCAGCCGCAGACTTTAATCTGCGTAATTAGTTTCACCAAAAAGAATTTATTTTTAGTTTTTTTGTCTCTGCAAATTGCAGGATTTTCATAAACATCATAAAATAGTTACCAAAGCGTTAATGAAAGGAGGATTAAAGATTTATGAAAAAAGCAACTAAAGGTAAAAAAGTACCAAAATATGTATACCTTTTTGGTGGTGGCAAAGCAGATGGTAATGAAAAAATGAAAGATCTTCTTGGTGGTAAAGGAGCAAACCTTGCTGAAATGGCTGGACATAAAGATTTGAGGTTACCTGTTCCTCCAGGATTTACAATTACTACTGAAGTATGTACTTATTTTTATAAAAATAATCAAAAATATCCTCCTGGGTTAAAAGAACAAGTTATGCAAGGGTTAAAACATATTGAAACTATTATGGGAAGAAAATTTGGTGATCCAGAAAACCCACTTCTTGTTTCTGTACGTTCTGGTGCAAGAAAGTCAATGCCTGGTATGATGGAAACCGTTTTAAACATCGGTCTTAATGATGAAACTGCCAAAGGGTTAATTAAACAAACTAATAATCCTCGTTTTGTATACGACGCTTATCGTAGATTAATACAGATGTATGCTGATGTAGTTATGGAAAAAGCAGAGGGAATTGAACCAGAAGAAGGTAAAGGTGTAAGACAACAACTTGAGAAAGAACTTGAAAAAATGAAACAGAAAAAAGGTGTAAAACTTGATACAGAACTTACTGCTGAAGATTTAAAAGAACTTGTTAAAATTTATAAAAAGAAAGTGAAAGAAGTATTAGGAAAAGAATTTCCTGAAGATCCATATGAACAACTTTGGGGTGGGATACGTGCTGTGTTTTTAAGTTGGAATGGCAAACGTGCAGTTGCATATAGAAGAATAGAAGGCATCCCTGACGATTGGGGTACTGCTGTGAATGTTCAAGCAATGGTTTTTGGAAATATGGGAGATGATTCTGGTACAGGTGTAGGTTTTACTCGTAATCCTGCAACTGGTGAAAACAAATTTTATGGTGAGTGGTTACCAAATGCACAGGGTGAAGATGTTGTTGCAGGTATAAGAACACCATATCCTGTAAATGAATATTCAAGGACAGAATATAGTAAAGATTTGCCTTCGCTTGAAAAACAATTTCCACAAATTTATAAGCAACTTGAAGATATCTGCAAAAGATTAGAAAAACATTATCGTGATATGTTAGATATTGAGTTTACAATTGAAAAAGGGAAACTTTGGATGTTACAATGCAGAGTTGGTAAAAGAAACGGTCCTGCAGCAGTAAGAATGGCTGTTGAAATGTATAAAGAAAAATTGATCTCAGCTGAAGAAGCAGTTCTTCGTGTATCACCAGCACAACTTGATGAACTTCTACATCCTATCGTTGATCCAATGAAAGAAAAAGAAGCAAAAGTTTTAGCAAAAGGTTTACCTGCAGGACCTGGTGGTGCTGTAGGACAAGTTGTGTTTACTGCAGCTGATGCAGTAGAATGGACAAAGAAAGGACATAAAGTTATACTTGTTAGAGAAGAAACTAATCCTGAAGATGTTGAAGGTATGCGTGCAGCAGTGGGTATTCTTACTGCAAGAGGTGGGATGACATCCCATGCTGCGTTAGTAGCACGTGGTTGGGGTAAATGTTGTATAGTAGGTGCTGGGGATATACATATTGATTATGAAAAGAAGGAGTTTAGAGTCAAGGATGTAGTAGTAAAAGAAGGTGATTGGATCACATTAAATGGTACAAAGGGAAATGTTTACTTAGGACAACTCCCACTTATAAAAGCAGCTGAAGAAAATCCTTATTTTGTAGAATTTATGAAAATATGTAACAAAATAAGAACGCTTGGTGTAAGAACAAATGCTGACACACCTGAAGATGCTAAAAAAGCAAGAGTTTTTGGAGCAGAAGGTATAGGACTTTTTAGAACAGAACACATGTTTTATGGTGAAGGTTCAGAGAAACCATTGTTTTTGTTAAGAAAAATGATTGTTTCTATAAATGAAGAGGAACGTAGGAAAGCTTTAGACGAACTTTATCCTTATATGAAAGAAGATATTAAGAAAACATTAGAAGTTATGGAAGGACTCCCTGTTACCATAAGGTTGTTAGATCCACCATTGCATGAGTTTGTACCGAAAAGAAAAGATGAAAGAGAAAAATTAATAAAAGATTTAGGTATAACTGAAGAAGAGTTTGAAGCACGTACTGCAAAACTTCACGAAATTAACCCAATGATGGGACATAGAGGCGTAAGATTGGGAATTTCATATCCTGAGATTACAGAATATCAAGTTCGTGCAATACTGGAAGCAGCTGCTGAGTTGATAAAGTCTGGCAAAAAAGCATTGCCTGAAATTATGATACCTGTAACTTGTACCGAAAAAGAAATACTTGATCAAAAGAAAATAATTGACAAAGTGTATGAAGAAGTATTAGCAAAATTTAAACTTGACAAAAAGAAACTACCTTTAGTTGTTGGTACAATGATCGAAATTCCACGCGCATGTATTGTAGCAGACAAAATGGCTGAAGTATGTGAATTTTTCTCATTTGGTACAAACGATTTAACACAGATGGGGTTCGGGTTCTCAAGAGATGATATTGGAGGTTTCTTACCAAAATATATTGATAAAAATATTCTATCCAAAGATCCATTCCAAACAATAGATTTTGAGGGTATTGGCGAACTTATTAAAATAGGAATACAAAAGGGAAGAAAAGTTAAACCAAAATTAAAAATAGGTATATGTGGAGAGCATGGTGGAGATCCTGATTCTGTTAAGTTCTGTTATGAAGTTGGTATGACTTATGTTTCTTGTTCACCATATAGAGTACCTTTAGCAATACTTGCTGCTGCACAAGCAGTAGTTGAAAAAAGAAAAAAATCTTAAATTAAAGTGTGTTGAATATTTACGCAATCTAAAGGTTGCAGTTACATATAGATTGCAGATTGTTTATTATTTGGTTCTGCAGACTTTAGTCTGCACTTTGTTATTTTTTACGCATCCTGAAGGGCCCAGCTACCGCTAGATTACAGATTGTTTATAATTTGGTAACCGCAAGCTTTAACCTGCGTAAATTATTTTGTAGTTGCAAACCTTGATTTGCTAAAAATGTGATTTGTTCCGAATGTGAATGTGTAGGTGAAATTACAAAAGAATTGCAACAACATGGTTGTTGCAGTTCCAAATTTTTTTAATTATTTTGGAATACAATAACTCCGTTATTGCTAAAACTGCAGTACTGTTTAGTTTAAGAGGTAAACTTTTATGGTATCGTTAGAAGAGTTAAAAAAATATATAGATTTTCTATCTACTACTGATATTGAAGAGTTGGAAGTTGTATCTCCTGAAGGGGAAAAAATTTTGTTAAAACGTTCTGAAGTTTTAAGTGATGTATTATCTTTAAAACAAAAAAAGGATACACAAACACAGACAAAAATTGAATCTGTTAAACCAGAACAACAAGTTGAAGAGAAAAAAGAGTTTGTGATATCTTCTCCAATGGTAGGTAAGTTTTTGTTGTCTACATCAAAAGATCATCCGCCGTTTATTGTTGTCGGCGCTCAAGTCAAACAAGGACAAAAAATTGCTATAATAGAGACAATGCGGATATTTAGAGATGTTATTTCGCCAAAAAATGGTGTTGTAAAAAAAATTTTAGTTGAAGATGGACAATTTGTAGAATACAGCCAGCCATTGGTTGTTTTGGAGTTAAATGAAGAATGAAAAATATGAGGATATATGTGTTTTAAGAGTTCAATAGTAGTTTCTTTTCACATAAAGGAGTAAAAAATGATAAAAAAACTTTTGATTGCAAATAGAGGAGAGATTGCTGTAAGAATAATTCGTGCAGCAAAAGAATTAGGAATTAAAACAGTTGCAATATATTCTGAAGCAGATAAAGATTGTTTACATACAATACTTGCTGATGAAAAAATTTGTATAGGACCTGCTACTGCGTCAGAAAGCTATCTTTCAATACCAAACATAATTTCTGCATGTGAAGCGACTGGTGCTGATGCTGTTCATCCTGGATATGGATTTTTAGCAGAAAACACTTATTTTGCTGAAGTATGTGAAGCTTGTGGTATAACATTTGTTGGTCCTACAAAAGAAAATATACAAAAAATGGGTGATAAAATTGAAGCAAAAAAAATTGCTAAAAAAGCTGGCGTACCAATTGTTCCTGGAATAGAGGAGCCAATTGATAACCCGGATGATCCTGAGTTAAATAAAGAAATTAAAAAAATAGGTTTTCCTTTAATAATAAAAGCAGCGTTAGGTGGTGGTGGGAAAGGAATGAGGATAGTTCATTCGTTTGATACATTTAAAATTTCTTTACTTACTGCTATTGAGGAATCAAAAAAGGCTTTTGGTTCAGATAAAGTATATATTGAAAAATATATTGAAGAACCAAAACATGTTGAAGTACAAGTTTTAGCGGATAAAAAAGGTAATGTTGTAGCATTTCCAGAACGAGATTGTTCTGTACAAAGAAGGCATCAGAAACTTATTGAAGAAAGTCCTTGCCCTATAGTGGATGAAAGAACAAGAAGACATTTAGCTCGTGCTGCAGTAAAACTTTGTGAAGAAATTGAATATATTTCTGCTGGCACTGTAGAATTTATAATGGATAAAAAAGGGAATTTTTATTTTATGGAAATGAATACAAGGATACAAGTTGAACATCCAGTGACAGAAATGGTTTCTTTAATAAAAAAGAAAAAAGGATTAGATTTAATAAAAGAACAGATTTTGATTGCTTCAGGAGAAAAAATAGGGTTTTCAACTGACGATATCTCAATTGCAGGACATGCTATTGAATGTAGAATAAATGCTGAGGATCCTGATAAAGATTTTATACCATCACCTGGAAAAATTGAAGAGTTAATACTTCCTGGTGGTAATGGTGTCCGTGTCGATACACATATTTATCAGGGATATACTATACCAACATTTTATGATTCATTAATTGCAAAACTTATTGTGGTAGGGAGTAATAGAAACGAAGCGATAAAAAAAATGTTACGTGCATTAGATGAATTCAAAATTACTGGTATAAAGACGACAATTCCTTTCCATAAAAAAGTTTTACAAACACAAGCGTTTATTGAAGGTGATGTTTCAACAAATTTCTTACAAAAATATATTTATGAACAGGTGTAAATTATGTTATGTTGATAATACCAGCAGTTGATCTCCATCAAGGTAAATGTGTCCGTCTTACCCAGGGAAAGTTAGACCAAGAAACTGTTTATTCAACCGATCCTGTCTTTATAGCACGTCTGTGGCAAACACGTGGTGCAAAATTATTACATTTAGTAGATTTAGATGGTGCGTATACAGGATGTGTTCAACATTGGGATTTGATAAAAAAAATTTCTGAAAGTTTAACTATACCAATACAATTTGGTGGTGGGGTAAGAAAATTATCAACTGTTGAAAGACTTAACAAGATTGGTATTGACAGGATTATAATAAGTACAATTATTGTATCCAATTTTGAAGAAGCAAAAAAGATAGTAAATAAGTTTAAAAATAAGATTGTAGTTGCATGTGATGTAAAAGAAGGTAAAATTTCAATAGGTGGGTGGAAAGATACAGTTCCACTTACACTTAAAGAGTATGTACAAAAAGTTGTAGATTTAGGTGTTAAAAGAATAATAATCACAGATATTGATAAAGAAGGGATGCTTGAAGGTGTAGATATTGAAAAACTTAGAAAGTATTTAGAAGAAATTAAAGATTATAATTTAGAAATACTTCTTTCTGGTGGTGTTACAACTATAGAAGATATAAAAAAAATAAAAGAATTAGAAATTTATAATGTTAAAGGTGTGATTATTGGAAAAGCGTTGTATGCAGAAACAATTTTGTTTGAAGAAGCTTTAAAAATAGCTGGAAGTTAAATAATTATGAATAAAAAAATTTTAGAGTTTATAAAACAAATCAAATTTGACCAAAACGGACTTGTACCTGCCGTTATTCAGGATTATAAAGATAACAAAGTTTTGATGGTGGCTTATATGAATAAAGAAGCAGTTGAAAAAACTATAAAGACAAAAAAGACACATTTCTATAGTAGGTCAAGAAAAAAGTTGTGGATGAAAGGAGAACAGTCAGGTAATATACAGCAAGTGAAAGGAATATATATTGACTGCGATAACGATTGTTTGTTAGTTAAAGTGAAACAAAAAGGAGAAGCTGCATGTCATACTGGCTACAGAAGTTGTTTTTATAGAAAATTAAAGAAAGATGGTAGTTTTAAAACTGTTGAAAAGAAATACTTTGATCCTGAAAAAGTGTATAAAAGAAATGTATAATTTATCTTTAGAAGAAATAAAACAGATTTTAAGAAAAGAAAACTATCCTGTGGTTATTCCTTTATATAAAGAAATTGTTGTTGATACTGAAACACCAGTTTCTCTATTTTTAAAACTCGCTTCAAAAGAAAAATATGCGTATCTTTTAGAAAGTGCAGAAGCAAACCTTCGATGGGGAAGATATTCATTTATTTCATTTGAACCATATATTTTGTTTTCTTATTATAACAATAAAAATATTTGTTTAGTAAAAAATGGTACAAAAAAACTTTTTGTTAATACATCATTATTTGACAAATTAAAAACTTTGTTAAACCTATATAAACTTCCGAAAAGTTTAGGGAACAACCTACCACGATTTTTTGGTGGGTTTGTAGGATATTTGAGTTGGGAAATAGTTAATTTGATAGAAAAAAAAGTTAAGATACCAAAAAAAGATGAGTTTAAAAATATTCCTTTAGTGTATTTAATGTTTAACAAGACTGTTCTTATATACGACCATTATTTGAACAAACTTAAAGTGGTGAACTTAATTATTGTAGAAGACAAAAAAGATAATATTGAAGATTTATATAATGAAACTGTGGAAAAAATAAACAATATTATTTCAACAATTTGTACTACTATTAGTATAACAAAAGAACTTGATTTTAGTTTAAGTTTTAATAAAAAAATTTTAAACGAATACAAACCTTTGAAACAAAAAAATGAGTTTGTAAATATTGTAAAAAAAGCAAAAGAATATGTGCTTAATGGTGATATAATACAAGTTGTTCTTTCAAACAGGTGGGAAAAAAATACTACTGCTACTCCGTTTGATATTTATCGTGCATTAAGAACCATTAATCCTTCACCATATATGTTTTATTTAAAATTTGATGATTTTATTCTTATAGGTTCTTCACCAGAAATTTTAGTAAGAAAAGAAAAAGATATTGTTGAAACACGACCTATTGCAGGGACAAGGCCACGAGGATTAACTGAAGAAGAAGATAATTTTTATGAAAAAGATTTAATTTCGTCAGAAAAAGAAAATGCTGAACATATAATGCTTGTAGATTTAGCAAGAAATGATATTGGCAAAGTATCAAAAACAGGTAGCATAACCCTGCCTGAGTTTAAAATAATAGAAAAATTTTCACATGTGATGCATTTAGTAACTTCAGTAAAAGGTGTGCTTAAGAAAGGTTATGATTGTATAGATGTGTTGAAAGCGACATTTCCAGCGGGGACTGTTTCAGGAGCACCAAAGGTTCGTGCTATGCAAATTATTTCAGAGTTAGAAAATACAACACGGGGGCCGTATGCAGGCAGTGTTGGATATTTTAGTTTAACTGGTGATATGGACATGGCTATTACAATTAGGACGATTATTTACAATAATAAAACTGTTTTTGTACAAACAGGAGCAGGAATCGTAGCTGATTCTATCCCAAAAAAAGAATATGAAGAAACTATAAACAAAGCAAAAGCGTTGTTTTTAGCAATAAAAATTGCTGAATCATAAAAAATATGATACTAATAATAGATAACTATGATTCGTTTACTTACAATCTTGTACAATATATTGGTGAGATTTGTTTAACATATAAAGAAATTTCCTTCCCAATGAAAGTTTATCGTAACGATGAAATCACAATAAATCAAATAAAAAAATTAAATCCTAAATATATAGTTATCTCGCCTGGCCCTTGTACACCCAAACAAGCTGGTATTTCATGTGATATTGTTACAACATTTTATGATAAAATACCAATTTTAGGTGTATGTTTAGGTCATCAATGTATAGTTGAAGCATTCGGTGGTAAAATTGTTCGCGCAAAAAAAGTTGTCCATGGGAAAACTTCAAAAATTTATCACGATTCTAAAACAATATATGAGAATATTGAAAATCCTTTTATTGCAACAAGATATCATTCACTTATTGCAGAAAAAGAAAGTTTGCCAAAATGTTTAGAAATATCAAGTTGGACACAAGATGGTGTCATAATGGGTGTGAGGTTGAAAGAAAAAAATTGTTTTGTTGAAGGTGTACAATTTCACCCCGAATCAATACTTACCAAGGTTGGGAAAAAAATACTGTTAAACTTTTTTATGATTGGTAAAAAAAAGTGAAAAAGAAAAGTTCTGCTGTTATAACTATAATAACAATTTTTTGTTTGTATCATCGCAATTTTTATATATTTTTTATGGGAAAATAATAAATTGAGAAAAGAAAATATTGTTTTGAACCAAAAATGTGAACAGTTGAATAAACAAATAGAAAGTTTGAACCAAGAACTTGTGAACCAAAAAACACTTCCACAAGAATATCTTGACTATATCTCATCTTTAGAAAAAGAAGTGGATGAATTACGACAAAAATTGAAACAGCAACAAGAAAGTATTAAAAAAACAGTTGATGAAAAAGAAATTAATAAACTGTTAGCAGAATTGAAAGATAAAGAAAAATTGGTATTTGATAAAGAAAAATTGTTGTCAACAAAAGAAGAACTTCTAAAGAAAAAAGAAAAAGAGTTGGAACTT
>CAZFSG010000024.1:11765-19773 GCA_964521665.1 uncultured Elusimicrobia bacterium | reverse complement strand
TTACCAACAGAATTTCTCCCATCCCAGGTTATACCACCTGCTCTTACTGAAGAATAAGTTGATATATCACCGTTAGGCAATCTGTCTCTGTCTAAAAGTTTGATAACTTCTTTCCCTGTAATATCATAGATAACGATCGTTTTTTTTGCATCAAAATCGTCTATAGAAAAATTTATTTTTACAAAACTTCTTTCTGTATCTTCAGGACAAAACGGGTTTGTGGCTCTATCAACTTCAACAACTTTTTGTGTTTCTGACACAACTTCTTTGTATCCGTATCCTAAGGTTTGGGGTTTTATTATCCAATCATCTTTACTATTAGTATCCAAAGGTAAGCCATTACCATTGCGTAACCTTTGCAAAGTTATATTGTTATCTACACCTTCAGAACTTACACACCATTTCTGGTTGTATGTTCCATCCCATCCTTCAGCATTCCATTGAGAACTACTAATTAACTCGCTAAGTTTATTTATAATCGTACCTCCAGTAGAACCGTCTTTGTCTGCAAAACATATCACGTCAATATATTCAGTTTGATATTTAATTGCAACAATAGCATCTGAAGAATACATACCGTATTGGGTTATATAAAAAGTTGAAGTTGACAATTGGACTACTAAATTATTTTTTGTATCAAACTCTACTTTATCACTTTCTGAGTTTATAAAGATTATAATAAACTTACCTTTTTCTACCATTCCTGAAGTAGAAGTTATAAGATTTTGAAAAGAAAAAGTTTTTGTAAGATTATAATGAGTAATTTCTAAACTTAAATTTTTAAGTTCTGTAAAAGTAATCGGTGATGAAACAAATAGTTCAACCCAATCTTTATATCCTTGTTGGCCAGGGGCAACTTCTGTTATTACTACCGGTGGTAGAGAATATACAATTAACGGGAAAAATATAAAAAATAAAATAAATAATTTTTTCATAAGTTATAACCTATTGTTAAACTTGGTGTGAAGTATAAATTTGTATTATATCTTGTTGAAAAAATAAACTCTAAATTTTTTATTTTAAATTTTCCTCCTACAGAGTAGTTTGTCAAACCTTGTGATGTTTCATATCCTAAAATCAACAAAAAATTTTTTGTAATATCTACTTCAATTGTTGCAGTTAAAAACTCATAAACATTTTTGTTATATACTAAAGAAAGAAAACTTTTGTATTCTGGAAGATAATACTTACAGCCAAAAGCATAAAAAAACAAATTTTCGTTTCCAGCAAAGTTCACACCTATATTTGATGCAATATGTAATTCTGTTGAAACAAAATTTAAAATATATCTTGTTCCAAACGAAAAACCAAATGTATGTATAGTTTTATAAAGTTTAATATTACTGAAGTTTAAATCAAATCCTAAAAATAATCCTGGTAAAAAAATTTCTTTTCCTAAAGCTGTGTTTAAAATTACAGAATACAACTTTTCTTTTCTTACATCAAAATTTTCTGAAACAAATTCTGTTTCACCAAAATCTGCATGTTTCAATGATATTTCTGAATTACAAAATTTTTTTGGTAAAAACAATCTTATATTAGACAAGTTATCTTTAAAATTCAGATATGTGTATCCTATTGAAACAGATTTTTTGTTTTCAAGTGCACAACCAGCAGGGTTTCTTCCACTTGACCCTCTACCTTCAGAAAGAACATTTAATGATTGCATATACATAACCTCTTCAGCTGAGTATGGAAGAATATATAATTCAAATACAGAACAAAAAGATAAAGAAACTAAAGACAAAACATTAATAATTAAAAGTTTAAAGTTGAAACTCACTTTATAACTATCCTCCTCACATAATCTTTTTGTATATCAAAACTTTTTACTCGTAATACAGCATTGTATAACCCGTAATGAATATCTTTTGGTAAGTCAATTTCAACTTTATTTTCTATTCCTGAGATAAAATCTAAATTTTTTTCATAAATTTTATTTCCATACAAAGAAAAAATTAAAAACTTTATTTCTTTAACACCAAAGTTTGGTTTAAATTTTATGTTTAACTTTTCTTTTACAGGGTTCGGATATAAAAGTATATTTTCTAACATTTCGTTGGACAAAGATGTAGAAACCTGTTGTGAAACTGCTTTGTTGTACAACCTTAAAAATTCTTTATAAAAAACTTCTGCAATTTGTTGTGATTCTACAACAAGTAAGTTTTCATAATTTTTATTACTTCCAGAAGTTAATGCTGACTCAGACCAGTTAGAAGAACCACATATAACTTTTGCATTTTTTGTAAAAACATCAGATACAACAAATTTATGATGCATAAGTCCTCTACCATATAATGTTTTTCTTGAATCAAAATATATTGATATTCCATTATTTCTTAATTCTTGATACACATCAAAATTTTGGTTATCATCATCAACTATACCAAAAATATTTACATTTTCTTTTTTCAACATTTTGATATTGTCAACAATATCCTTTAAAGTAAACCAAGCAACTGCAAAATATAAAGATTTTATTTTTGGTTTTTCCTCATAAAAATCATACCAGTTGGTTATTAAAACATCTTTTAACTGTGGATTTTGTGAATATGGATTAAAATAAACAGTTATTTTTGCACCATCATCTAAAATAATTTGTTTGTTATTAAACTCTGCAATACGAGTTGATATATTTATATTATTTGCGTGTTCCCACATATACCAAAACGCTTTTTCATAAACATCAGCAAGTTGGCCAGAAAAAATTTCTAATGCAAAATTATCTTGTTCATATGTTGCAGATACAGTAAAGTTATATGAACCAGTCCACACTTTTGAACTTTTAGAAACAACAAACTTGTTATGCATAATTTGTGACCCACTACCTAATTTTTTATATTCAAAATTACTATTAAATACAGATGTTGAAACATCTTTGTCAAAAATAGCATAAATTTTTACACCACGCTTGACTGCAGTATCAACCGCTGTAGTTATTGTAGTGTTGTCTAATTCATAAATACATAAATACATTGTAGTTTTTGAAGAGACAGAATCAATAAAATCTTTCAATGCGAAATCAATTGGTTTTTTTGTTGTAGAAACAGAACTTAAAGATGAAGGGTTGTTGTCTGGATTAGTAAAATAAACATTTATTTGAGAATATATTGGTAAGAAAAAATTAAAAATTATTAAAATAAAACCAACATTTTTATACTTCACACCTTATCCTTTCGTATATAGATTACATATAAATGTGGACTATTATCTTCTTGTTATCAAAATTGTAGATCAATAGATAATTTATGGTTCCCAAAATTGTCAGAGATAACAGTTGATACTCCGAACCCGTAGTTTAACCCTAAAGTAAACTTAGAAATTTTTATACCATAATATCCGAAACCAAAATTAATTGATTCTTTGTTTATTCCGGCACGGAACGCTATTGTCCGAAAATTAAGAAATGTTTCCATACCCAATGCATAAAACAGTTTTTCTTGTAAGTTACCCCAAATTTGATCTCTATACCTTATTTCAGTTGCTAAAGTAAAATCTTCAAAATACAATCCTGCTTTTATATCACCGAAATTGTATGCACTGCCAAAACTAATTGTCATAGGGACAATATCTTCAGTATCAGTTACAGCAACATTTGGTCGGTTTATATCTTTTACGGAAAGACCTAACAAAAGTTTGTTTTTCAACAGTTTATAATTCAGCCCAATATCTAAAGAAAATGATGAAACAGAATTTTTGTCTTTTAATGTTGGTTCATAATTCAAAATTTCATTATCAAAATTATACCCTTTTGTTAACATCTTTAAATTTGTACCAATTGACAAATTTGGTAAATAAGAAAATATTTTTTTAAGAACAGATGATAACGATAAAATAGTTGTTGATTCATAATATAAACTGTTAACATTATACAATCCGATACCAACACCTAAAGAAAAATATTTTGTTGGTAAAACAAAAGCAAAATTGCTTATACTAAAATTCACATTTTCTAACCCACTATATGGTTTGTAATAAGCAAATTGTATTTCTTTGTTTTCTACATTTACTAAACATGCTGGGTTATAAAAAATACTAAACGCTTCTTCATTTTTAGCTGTTGCAACACTACCCATGCTTTCTGCTGAAACAGACCAGCTTGTATTTTGGAACGCAGCAAAAGTTAGTTGAGAAGGTAACAGCAGGTAGCAGGTAGGAAGCAGTAGATAGTAAACAATAAAAGAAAGATAAATAAGAAAATTTTTAAAATCTAAATTTTTTCTTCTGCTTTGAATAAGACCATTTAAGAGTTTTGCTACATCGTTTATTTTATCAAAAATTTTTTCTTCATTAAAATATTTAAGTTCTTTTGCTAACAACAACTGAGTTTCTAATTCCATAGGAAAACCTCTAGCAGTAGTAAAAATATGTGGCGATAAATTT
Organism: uncultured Elusimicrobia bacterium; assembly: GCA_964521665.1. GTDB lineage: Bacteria > Elusimicrobiota > Endomicrobiia > DTEH01 > DTEH01 > JANXDG01. Next base: position 15,390 of record CAZFSG010000024.1, on the reverse strand, counting down.
TCTTTATCCATTTTTTTCCTCACTACCCACAACCTACTACCTGCTATCTCCTACCTGCTTACTTCACCACTATCACCACACCATATTTTTGTTTTCCATCTTTTGTTCTAATTTTGTAAATATACGCACCTGATTCTACAAATTTATCAGTCTTATCTCTACCTTTCCAAACAATTAATTTACCTCCTACAGATTTATCCTCCCACACTTTGTCGCCCAGTTGATCATAAACTACAACTTCGTCAACATCACTACCAAAAACTATCTCTGGATTTGATGATGTGATAAACTTTTGTTGTGGCAAATCTAACAGAGGTGAAACTTTATACCATTCATTTTCTTTTGGCCATCTTGTTGTATTCACCTCATCAGCTGCTTCAATATAATATTCAATTCCTTCATTGAAAATAACAAAAACTGTAAAGTCAAGTTCTCCTATATACATAACTTCAGCAGTACTAAATATAACTGAAGTAGATATTTTTATATCTTTTTCAACAACAGCACTATTACCTACAGATACATTCCTGTACTTACCTAAAACAGAAGTTATTGTACCTTTGCGGTCACCAAATTCAAATCTGTCATCAGTAATTTTAAATTCTATAATCCCTACATCTTTTGCAAGATCTCGTAAAGTAAGTTGTTTTGTAATTGTAATCTGTGGCGGGATAAGGTCAGGAACTGCTGTTGCAACATTTGATGGTTCACTTTCAATATAATCGCTATCTACGCTGACAACATAGTAGTAATAGTAGCTGTTTTTTATTATATCATAATAATCAATATAATAATTTTCAGTTGTTGATGATACATTTATAAAAGGACCGTTTTGGCTACTACTACGATATATTTTATAAGTCAAAAAATTATCTGCGGTACGATCTTCAGAATCCAACCATTTAAGTTCAATATATGTTCCGTAATGTTTGCAAGAAAGTTTTGTTGGCGGCAACATTTTTGGTATTCCATAACCTGTAGTTGGTAAACTTTTGTTCTGTTTCAGATCAACAGCAAAAAGTTTATAATAATATGTTTGTCCATTTTTTAGTCCTGTATGAGAAAAAACTACTTCTGTAGTAGAAGAAACAAAGAACTCGCCTACATCTGTTTCTACAGAAGAACAATATATCTCATAATGACTAAAATCAACTTCTATATTTTTATCCCAGGAAAGTTCAAGAGTCCTATTTCTTGGTTTTACTAAAAGATTCTGTACTTTTGCAGGTATTGTATCAAACGCTATTGCAAAATAAGGATTGTTGGCTGATAAATACGAATCTAATTCTGATACATTTCCAACATCGTCATATGTTCTTATACCAAAATAATAAGTTAACCCTGGGAATAAACCTGTAATTGTATAACTTATAAATTCGTACGGTTGTGCAGTAGAAATATCAACACCTATTTTAAGTTCAACAACACCACTATATATCGTTCTTGATGAAATTTGTTCCCACCAGACAGTTGAAGAAATATCTACTGTAAAAGTAGCATATTTTATTTCATATTTACCATAATTTATCCCAACAAACTCGTCATCACCAGGAACAACCCAACTAAGTTTTATTGAACCTTCAATTTCAGTTGTTGTTGCAACAATATATGTTATTTTAGCAGGTGGGATATCATCATTTTGGTAGCCTTTTGTAGGAACAGGGTATAGTTTCCAGTCACTCTTTGCATATTGTAGTGTATCATCAGTATCGGTTGAGAAACCATCTCTACCTAAAGAAAATCTTGTTTGTCCAGAAGACCAATCTACTGCATAATAGATACCTTCTGTATCAATATTAATATAAGGAGACCATTGGTTATAATCACACGCTGTATTCCATATATCTTTCCATTGAGGTGAACCACCAGAAGTGTATGCTACAAAGTCAACAATGTTACCATATTTACCACTGAAACCCATTGTATCAGTTAAAAATAATACACCATTAAATCCTGATATATCATAATTTGTGTATACATCCCAATAACCATTCTCTCCTTTAGAAGATATTTCATCTGTTCCTGGTATACAATTTACTACAAGATAATCTTTTGGTGCTAAATTAATATCAGGAAACACTTTTATTATAGAGGGTGTTGTTTCACCTGATTTAATTCCATAGAGTGTCCATCCTTTAATATTAACAGTATCTTCAGAAGCGTTAAATAGTTCAACCCAATCACCACCAGTTTCCGAAGATTCTAATACAGAAAACTCATTTATTCTTATATTAGAACCAACAATAGCTGGCGGAGCAAAAGATACGACATTAGATAACATTGAAAAATTTACACGTTTATCTAAAACTTTTAATGCAAAATAATAAGTTTGTCCTACTGGTAACGCACCAACTGTTGTTTCTATTTTCCCAGCAACCTGCGGTTTCATATAAACAGTATCAGATTGGTTATCTTTAGAAATTCTGTCAGCATTAATTGATTTAAAGAAATTTTCTTCTGTTATAGGAACTACATTATATCTCAACATATACCCTGCTGCAGTGCCAATGTCTCCATCATCACCTACTGAAATCCAGGAAAGTTTTACTTGTCCTCGGTTTACACCTCCTGATATTTGTAATGTTGTTACAGCAGCAGGCGGTGTTCTATCAATACCTGTATTAGTTGTTCCACGGGTAGGATTTAATGTAAGATACCATTCGTTTACAGAAGGGTTTGTACCATCTGTAGAATATTCATCTCGTGCAATAGTTCTGTTAGACGACATAAACAATGTTGATGCACAGTAATATTCTATTAATGCATCGTTTGTACCATCAGCATATGGACCATACCACTCGTTTATAGATACTGCATAATTATATGCTTGACGGAACCGCGTAGAATTTGATATACTTCCACTTCTATCTGCATAACAAACAACATCTATCCATCTATCGGTATTATCAGCTAACACTATGATATTATCAGTAGCAGTAAGACCTGCTTTGTCAGTATAAAGTTCGTAATAATTTTGTGATATTTGTTGTGGAGTAGTCATATTTCTTTGTTGTTGTCCAAACCTTAGCACAAGATAAGTTCCTGGAGGAAAAGACCAATTTGCTTCTATATATTCAATTGGTTCGTGTGAACTTGTGTATACTTCGTATATTTTCCAACCAAAAATATTTATTGCTTGTGTTGACGCGTTATAAAATTCAATCCAGTCATATCCTGCAGTAGATGTTTGGTCAGGAGCAACTTCGTTTATTCTTATAAAAGAACCAATGGTTCCTACTTGTGCATAAGCATAAGCTTGTGTCAAATTTTGTGTGTTTAAATCTATTTCAGAAATATTTCCAGCTTCATCTACTGTTTTTATTGCAAAATAATATGTTGTTGCTGGTATAAACCCTTTTAAAACTTTTTCTTCAGTCCTACCAACAGCAGCAACATCCCATTGTTGAACATATTCTATTGCTTGTTGCCACCATGAATCTATAGTTTCTGTCGTACTTACAGAAAATGTAGCGTATTTTATAATATAATATGCTCCTTGTATGTTATTATTCATTGTTCCGTCGTCACCAGGCGCTGTCCAACTAAGTATGATCTCACCTGGATTTTGTCCAGTTTGTGCTTTAAGGTCAGTAATTGCAGCAGGAGGAGTTCTATCAGGACCTGA
>CAZFSG010000024.1:0-11665 GCA_964521665.1 uncultured Elusimicrobia bacterium | reverse complement strand
CAGTTTGTGCTTTAAGGTCAGTAATTGCAGCAGGAGGAGTTCTATCAGGACCTGAAGAATTTGTAGGAGTAGGTTTTGATAACACTACAAAATCGTTATAATTGTTATCAGTATCTTTACCATCAGGGAATCTGGACAAACTTTCACTAGCAGAAGAAACTGCAGGTGCTGCTTTCCCACCTTCAGCTAAACCGTCAGAAGAAGGTCCTCCGTAAGCAACACGGTCAATTTCTTTCCCTGAAGGTGTCACCAATCGTATAGCAAACGGTGCTGAATTGTTCATTGTTGCTGAATGAGAATAGGTAAAATCTGCAAGATATTTTGTTGCAGCAGTAGATTGTGCACATAAAAAGTAGCCCTTAGGAGAAACAGTTCCAGAAGTTATTGTAAATAAATCGTTCCATACAGCAACATCTAATGTAGGACCTGTAGATTTTTGTATTTTGTATCCTGAAAGATTTACTGTCATTGTAGAAAGATTGTTATATAATTCAATCCATTCATTACCATTATCTGTTGATACAGCATCGTAAAGAATTTCGTTTATTACAATATCTGATGGATTTACTTCGATTGATGGCTGAGAAGGTGTAGAAGATGAAACACTATTTAAAAATCCAGGTGTACAATATGAATTATTATCTGACTGATGAGTAGACACAGCCCAATTGTCAGAATCAGACCTGTCAATTGCAGGACCATAATAATCTATCTTTTCCCAAGATTTACCATTACCTGCATCTGAAACCCAGGTAAACGAAGTTAAAACAACTGTTCCTGAAACTATCCATACTGATTCAAATGTATTTTCTAATCCACCTGAACCTAAAGTTCTATCCTGTCCTATTGTTAACACTATAAGTTTATTCAAATCAGCATGTTGTTGAATACAATTGTTATACCATCCATCATAATCAGGATCAACAATTAATGCATACCATCCAGGATAAAGTATTGTGCCTGGTTGACCTAAATCATAATGCCCTTGATAATCAACAATGTTATCGTTTGTTTCGCCTTCACCACATAAAAACATCCCTGCAAGGTCCACTTCTACTTCACCACGGTTGTACACTTCTACAAACTCGCCTGGTCCTTCATTAGAATGAGAATCATTTGCTAAAACTTCAGTTATACAGATATCAACAGGTGGCAAAGATAATGTTACAGTACTTACAATTTCAGAAAAATTAGTAGGGATATTATCACTATTAAACGCTCTGACTCTAAAATAATAAGTCGTTGCTGCTAAAAGATTTGTAATAGTAGCAGTTGTTTCAAAAGTAGAAGGTATCGGTGTTGAAAAATTAGTTTGAAAATTATCTTTTGATTGTGAAACTTCATAAATTGTATTTTGTGGATTCCCGTTAGATGACCAATTAAATGTTACACTTGTATAATACACACCTATAAATAAAATATTAGTTGGTGTTGCAGCTAATGTATAAACAGTTGTTTTTGGTGAAAGTTCACCTAAACCACTTGTGTTGAACGCTCTTACATACCTACCATAAGCAGTGTTTGTTGAAAAACCTGTTTCTTCATAACTTGTTTCTGATGCGGACAACTCCGCAACTACAGAGTTGTCTGTTGCACGATAAATCCGGTATCCATCTGCACCTAACGCAGAAGGCCAACTCCATAAAATAGAAGTTGGACTTTTTGCTGTACCAAAAAAATTTGTTATTTGTGATGGTAATGTTCGTGTGGATACTTCTGGACTATATATTAAAGTTGTGGTAATGCTATCATGGTTGATAGCATAAACTCTATAATAGTAAGTATTGCCTGCAGTTAAGTTAGTATCTAAATATAAAGTCTCTGAAACTGTTGATACTACTACTGAAGTTAAAAAATTGTCTGAGGAACGTCTTATCTCATACTTAAATGCGCCAGAGTTGTCCCATAAAAGTTGTATTGTTGAAGAACTTATTGAAAGTATTGATAGCAGTTTAGGTGGGTATGCAAGAGTGTATCTTGAAACAGTGGCTGACTTGTCAGACAAACCATATTCATTACCAGCTTTTATATATCTTGAATATTGTGTATTTGAAGAAAGGTTAATCTCAATCCATGTAGTTGTATCATTACCTTCAAGATTTGCTAAAAGTGTATCATTTTTAGCGTCGTAAACCTGGTAATAAGTAGCATTTCTTGTTATATTCCACTCCCATTTTATTGAAACAGTTGATAATGCAATAGCATACAACCCAGTAGGTGCTGCTGGTGGACCTGGTAATGTAACTGTTGACACAACGTTGCTAAATCCTGACTCTATACCATCACCGTTGTATGCCCAAACACGAAAATAATAAGTTGTATTTCCGCCAAGCCCTGTTACAGTTGTTGTAAGTTCTGTTAAATTATCTGTCAAACTAACAAAAGTTGTATGGTTAACAGTAAAATTCTCATCTTCTGCTACTGCAACACCAAATCTTGTACCAGAAGGGTTTCCACCTGATTCCCAAGTAAGTGTTACAGAACTTGAATACACTGCTGTAACCTGTAAGTTCGCAGGTGCAACTGCAAGTGTATAAAAAGTTGCCTGATTTGAAGAAAAAGATTCTCCAACTATATTATATGCGCGAACATACCTACCATAAGCAGTGTTTGCTGAAAGACCTGTTTCTTCATAACTTGTTTCTGATGCAGATAAAGTGGCAACTACAGAGTTGTCTGTTGCACGATAGATTCTAAAGCCATCACAACCACCTTCTGGTACTGACCAACCCCAGGTTATACTTGTAGCGGTGCGATTTATTGCACTAAAACCAGTTGGTGGCGATGGATATGTTAATGTTGAAACTGTGGGACTATAAAATGTCTGGTTTATTACATCATCCTGATTATAAACATAAATTCTATACCAGTACGTTGTGTTCCCTAAAAGACCTGTATCCTGATGAGTTGTCCCAGGTGAAAGAATAACAGCAACAGTTGACCAAGAAGTATCAAAATTATTTGATGAACGTGCTATTAGATACTTTGATGCACCACTATAGTTCCATGAAATATCTATTGTGTTCGCATTAACAGGAGTTAAATTAACTGTTTGAGGTGGATAAGCAAGAGTGCATACAGTTAATCCAGCTGACCATGAAGAACCCGTTGTTTTATACGCTTCAGCATAACGAGTATAGTAAGTGTTTGAAGATAAACCAACTTCAACCCATGATGTAGTTCCACCAGTCCCTGAAATCGGTCCAAGATTGTCTGTTAGACGTGCTCCTATGTTAGTATCTGAGGAAATATAAAGTGCTTCTTCATCTATTGCATTATCCTGAATCACCCACTTTATATAACCAGTGTTAACTTCAATTAAATCAAGCCGCCAAGACGGTGGGTTCGGGATCGCTGTAGTCAATGTATTCTGTGGTTCTGCAGCTGCAGTATAAAAATCTAAGAAATTATTATTCGTGTCTACAAATTTATTATCAATTTTTTTTCTATGAATAGAAACATCACTTCCTGTTGTCGCTAATGTTTCATACTCAGTAATATAAAGGTCATTTATTATTCCATATGCTACAAGGTCAATAGATTCTGATACGGTAGAAGTAGAACCAAAAGTAACAAACAAAGTTCCTCCATCTGTTATTCCTCCAGAAAATTTTCCATCCAGTTCTACCCCATTAGTTGCGTTAGTAGAAGTACCTAAAAGGAAATATCCTTTAGAATAAATTATATGTCTATAATACGTTAAAGGTACATAATACTGCGCACCAGTAGTATTTCGTCTAACAAGTTTTAAATTAAGCCCACCAGGTATAGTGCCTATTATAATATCATAATCACTCGGATTATACAATTCTATATATTCTTCAGCAGCACCTGCTGAAGTTCGTGTAGCAAATTCACTAATTACTATATGTGGCGGAACATAAACATTTGCAACAGTTTCTGTAGTATCAATGGGTGAAATATTATTTACTGAATCAACTGACTTTATCCTAAAATAAATTGTCTGATCACTTGGTAAGCCTGTAACTACAACAAACTCTTTTTGTGAAGGAGATTTTGGTGTTAGATTAATTCTTACCCTATTAACATTATCAAAATCAGCATCTGAAAAATTCCAGGTGGCATATCTAATTATATAAGAACTAACCTCTCCGCCCGAAGGCGGGTCAACAGGTGCTGTCCATTGTAGCATAACAGCACCAACAGTTGAGTTCCATAATGTTGCAGTTAAGTCAGTTATTGCTTCAGGTGGGTATATACCTAAATACATTGTTGCAGCGTTAGATATTGTAGAATAATTATATGCTTCATCTCTTGCCCATATTCTAAAATAATAGGTTGTTCCACCAGATAATGTTATTGTATAATATTGTGTCGAACCAGGTTGAACATTAGCAGTAGAAATAACAACTTGTGCATTTGAAGTTGACCATACAACTGTGTCAATAGTTGTATGTGAAGCATATTGTATTAAATACGCACCAGTCAGGCCTCCTAAAGAACCATCATCACCAGGTGATGTCCATTTCAATGTTATTTGTTCATCCTGTGTTATTGGTAGTGCTTCAAAATCAGTTATTGCATCAGGCGGGGTAAAATCCGTGGTATACATAGCCCATGCAGTTGCTCCATTTGAAATTTCAGACCAGTTTCCAGCGTTATCCCGAACCCAAATTCTAAAGTAATATGTATCATTTTCTTGAAGTCCACCAATTGTATAATATACTGTACTACCCTGGACCACTGGTCCTGTAGGAATCCAGATTTCATAAACATTTTGTGGTGAAGAAGTTGAAAAAACAACGCCTTCTGTCATTGAAGAGTATTGAATATAAAATGTACTTCCTGATGGAAGGTTGCCAAGGTAATTATCATTGCCCGGACAAACCCAGGATAAGTTTATCTCACCACCATTTATTCCTGTTTCTGCAACAAAACTTATAACTTTTCCCGGAGGGTCCACATCTCGCCAACGGTAGCGAAGCATATCTGTAGAACCTACTCCTGTAGTGGGTGATGTTCCACCAAAACAATAAATATAATCGCCAATACAAGCTAATCTTTGCCCACGAGCAGAACCAACACCTATCGGTGTGTCTGCAGGATCACTATATGGAAGATCATCAAGAGTGCAATTCCATGAACTGTGGGTAATACAGTATCTTGCAAAATGTGGAGAACCTGCACCTCTAAGACCAAACAAATTATTACCTGTGCCACTTACTCTATTCCATATCAACGACGCACCAATACCAGGTGTTAAAGTTCCCCATGGCCATCCTGCCACTGTTGCCCAAGAGTATGTAGTTAAATCATATCTGTAAAAAATAGTAGTTCCCCAATCACGATAAACATATAAATTAGTTCCGCCATCCCATGCTAATTCACATTCACCTCCAACTGAGAGAAGAGTGGGAGTTGTTGATAACCATACATTTTGAGTAATATCATACATATAAAAGTCTGTTCCCTCTCCTTGAATAGCATAGATATAATTCCCACCTGCCCATACTAAAGAACAACCAGAACTTACATTAACTGGTAAAGATTGTTTAACTGTCCATGAATCACCAGAAATATGATATTCCCAAAATTCGTTTGTGAACGCACCACGTGTAGCATAAATAAAATCTCCTCCTGTCCATACTAAATCAGAACCGGTTCCCGTAACAGCAGGTGCCGAAGACAACCATATCCAACTATCTGTTGATGGCGAATATTTCCAAAAAGTGTTGCTCCCTCCTTTAAATACATACACATCGGAATCCGTAGCACAAACAGCCACGCCAGATGCAGCAGCTGCAGGAGCAGAAGAAACCCAAATCCAGGTATCTATTGCTTGTCCTGTGGGTTGAGAAAAGGTTTTTAATGATACAAAAATAAGAAAACCAGCAACAAAAAAAATTTGGATAGTTTTGATTTTCATAAATTTATTTTTTCTCTTTCGGATTTCCCAAAACTTTTAAGTCCAACTTATCGTGTGGTCTTTCCCATAGATTTCTTATATAATATGTATATATCATCTCTGAAACGAGGTTTACAAGGTAAACAACTACGAATCCACCTACTATACAGTATTTGAGCATCTTTTTGTATTTTTATATTAAAAACTTAAATATTGAAGAATATCAAGCCATTGTGGTGTGGTCAATGAAAGAAAGTATGTAATTGAAAGATTATCCATTTTTCTTTAAAAAAAGAGATCGGAACAGTTATAATTTTAGACATTACCGGTGTTGATTTTATCTTGTGAATCTACATCTGCACGTAAAAATGATATCAATTACTATATATAAAAAAAGACCAGGGAACACACATTGGAGTTCGAAGAGGAAAGTTTTTTAGAAATTTTATCCAACTTTACTATCCTCTGTATGTTCCCTGGTCTTTCGAGAGTAAAAACAAACTCTCTACGGACCAGCAGGCACAAATATAAAAATTAGGCTTTTAACCCGCCTATAGGGTGATTATGTGCTCATGCTGGCCCGTAGCAGAGATAAGTTTACGGCTTATCCCGTAGAAACTCTGCAAACCATATCTTTGCAGATTATACGAGCCAGACAAACTTTTTTCTTCAAAGAACTTTCTTTATCTACTTAATATATATAAAAAGTTTTTTGCAAATTGTCAACAAAATTTTTAAAAAAATTTTTTTAAAATTATTTTTTTCGTCAGAAAAAAATTTAATTTTTAACATTCTCTAACCTTCCCCATCAACAAGTACTGTTAACTTTTTATGATATTTACGAAAAATATAGATGAAAAAACTCCTTTTTGACTGCAACAACTATGTTGTTGGATTTTTTATAATTTCACCTGCATCTTCACATTCAGAACAAATCACATTTTTAGCAAACCAAGGTTTGCCACTACAAAATAAATAAAAATTGTAGCTGCAAAGCTTGCTTTGCTAATATAACAAACTGTAGTTGCAGAGCTTGCTTTGCTCTATTTTTAGCAAACCATGGTCTGCAACTACAAATAATATGCGCACACTAAAGTCTGCTGACACAAATTACTATTGTATCGGATAATTTTATATCAGCGCATTATCAGCGCTAATTAAAATTAGCGGATACAAATTTTTTTGAACTGCAATAACCATGTTATTGCAATTATTACGCAGGCTGAATCTTACAGATACCAATAATTCACAATCCACAATCTACCGGTAGCCACAACCTTTAAGTTGCGTAAATATACACAGACTAAAGTCTCCGGTTACAAAATTATAATTTTTGTATTTCAAAGAACACCATTTTTAGTTAACAGTACTCATCAACAAATTCACCGTTTTTTTATCTTTTTACAAGTTCTACAACTTTATCTACTTCACAAGGAGAATATAAATAAACTATTTTTTTAGACCATTTTATAGAAGGTAAAAACCCTTTCCCAACTACACTGTCTCCGTTTATCCAATATATATCCAAATCTAAATATGTATTTTTGTTATAAAAAACATGATGTGTCTTCTGAGGAAAAACAAATAACATACCATCAACATCTTTTAACTTTTTAATGTACATAAGACCTCGTTGCCATTTCTTTGGTTGATCAGCTAAGTAAAGTTTATATTTTTTACCTTCCAACATGTATTCAACAACTGTATGTTTATGTTTTAAAAAATTCTTTAATATGCACAGATAAATAATAGTTGTTAATAAAAGAAACCAAAAAATTTTTAATAAAAATTGTTTATTTTTCCTCATTAATTTTTTTAACCACATCAACAACTTGTTCTATAGAAGTAAAGTCAAAATCTGCTCCTGTATCTTTTGCATCAGGGTGTTCACCCCAACGTGCAAACGCTGTCCATAACTCAACTTTTTTCGCACCGACGATATCGCGTTCTGGCCAATCACCTACATAAAGAACTTCTTTAGGTTGAAGTCGAAGCCGGTCAAGTGCTACAAGAAACGGTTTTGGAGAAGGTTTGTATTCAGCAGTATCTGTGTAAGTCACTACAACATCCATCCAATCAATAAGATATAATCTTGCTTGCAAGACGGTTATAACATTGTTCAGCAGGCGCATCTGAAACAGTTCCAATTTTAAGCCCCATTCTAATAAGTTCTTTCAAAGTAGGGATAACTTTAGGATAAGGATATGTTGCAAGATCACGTACTCGTTGGTACCCAATTATCCCTGAAGATAAAATTTTGTAATCAAGATAACCTATCTTGTTAATAATAAGTTCTTCAAGCGCATTCTGGCTTTCAATATGTGTTCTGCGGTAAATACTAAAAATTTCAGAGATCAACTCTTCTTTTTGTCCTGGCAAGTCTGCATTCATCATATGTTCAACTGCAATTTCTACAGCAAGTTTTTTCATCCGCATAAAATCTACTAAAGTATTGTCTAAATCAAAAAGTACAGCTTTTATTTTGTAGTTCATATATTAAAAAATACCAAATTTTTTATATATTATTCAATCTTAAGAAAAATTTTTATTGTTGATTATTACAAAAAACTTTTGTATATTATTTTTGTTTCCATGGTAAAAATAATTTTATTAATTTTATTTTTTGCTGCACATATATCCTTCAGCCAAAGATTATAATTCTTTACTTAACACAATAAAGTTTCGCTACAAAAGATAAAAAACTTGCTGAAATAAAAAATATTTCAAAACTTCCAAAGAAAGATGTTGAACTATTATTTCCAGAAATTGTTTCACAACAAGATGTTGAATTAATAGTTGAAGTTTTACCAATAATACAGGATATACTTCCACCACAAAAAGTTCTTCCATCGGTACTCTCTATATTATCATCTATACAACTTCAACAAGAAACTATAATTCAACAAAGGGAGCAACTGTATTAGCAAACTATATTTCTTATTACAAAGAAGATAGCTGGCTAATAAACTTCTTTAAAGAAAACATTTTGTCTGAAACATAAAGTCTGCAAATAAAATCTTTTCTTATAAACTATCTCAATTTTTTACCAAACAATGTTGCTACCTCAATTATAAAACAAGTTTATAATAAACAAGATGTTATTAGATTTGCAGTTGCATCTGTATTAAGCAAGTTTTACGATGATGAAACAAAAAACATTCTAATAGAATATCTATCAGATGAAATACCTGAAGTACAACTACAAGCAGTTAAATCTCTTATAATAAGAAAAGAGTGGGATGTAATCCCTTTAATTTTACCAAAAATAAACAACAAATTTTTTGGTGAACAAGTTAAACAATTGTTGTTAGAAATTAATGACGAATCTGCATCAAAAAATTTTTTTTATCACTTTCAACATTCTCTGATACAGAAATAAAAAAAATTTGTATTATACAATCATCAAAATTTTGTAATGTTTCATTTTTAGCAACATTTATTGAACTTTATCTAAAAGAACAAAATTTTGAGTTAAAAGAACTTTTACGTAAAACAATTGAAAATTATAAAACAAAAGATGCTGAAAATATATTAATTACTTATTTAGAAAATAAAAACTTACAGGATATAGTTATTCCTGTTTTGATAAATATTAACTCAATTTCTGCAATACCTTATTTTATCAAGATTTATCCAAGACTTGTCCCTGAACTTAAAGAAAAAATTGAAAATTATGTTAAAAACATATCTGACAAAGAAATACTTTTTTATTTTTTCCCATATCTTAAAACAAAAAATAGTGAACTTCGTTGTTTGATTATTTCAGCAATTTCTTCTTTTGATAATCCTGTTGTTTATAAAATAATTGAAAAAGAAATTAATTCAACTAAAGATAAGAAAATGTTAAAAACAATAGTTTCATCTCTTATTAAAATAAAAAATTATCAATATCAAACAATGTTTGCAAAACTTCTAATAAAAAAATGTTACAAAGAAGTAGACCTCTTAGAAGAACTTCTTAACCAATTAAAACATATTGTGTCTCAACCTTATAAATATCCAATACTGTTAGAAGACTTTGTTTCTTTATTAGACCATAAAGAACCTTCTATTGTTGAAAAAGTTATTCTATTTTACAATCTGTAATAAAAAAATCTGAACTTACAGAAATAAGAACAATTTATCCTTTAGTCCCACAATTGACTAATAAAACAAAAAAATTTTTATTAACTATCTTAGTTGAACATCCTGATAATGAATTTCTATCTTATGTTGAGAAAATTTATTATACTACAAAAGATATTGAACTTAAAAAACTTTGTTGTCAATATGTGATAAACACAACAAATGATGTTTCACATAAAATAGTATATGATAGCATCAATTCTAATAACCCACAGTTACAACTTGATGTATTAAACCTTGCAAAAAACAAGATCAATTTTCAAAATATGAATATATTTTTACCATTATGCAGTTCAAAAAATAACCAAGTTAGACAAACAGCTGTTTTTACACTTGAAAATTTGTTGACAGAAAAAGAAAGAATTTATCTTTTAGAATTTTTAAAAGATAATATAATAGAAATAAAACTTGTTGGTATAAAATTAGTGGCAAAAATTTTACCACAAGAGTTTTTATCTTTTGTTCCACAGTTGTTATTGTCAAAAAACGAACTTATTCGTAAAACAACACTTGAAATTTTAACGCAACTGCTTGAAGTAAAACAAAATTTTGAAATTAAAAACCTTGTGTTTAATATAGCAAAAAAAGATGTTTCAATAGATGTGCGTTCAGCTGCTATTAAAACTTTTTCTTTTATATGGAAAGATTATTCAACAGATGCAGTAAACCTTTATTTTAAGGTGATCTCCTCATATGAACCACAGTTACGTCAAGCAGGTATCTTTGCGTTTGATAACATTCTACCTGTTGTTCAAAATCCAGAAGAAATTTTTATAAAAGGAATAATTTCTGATTCTACAGATATAACTAAGTATTTCATTAATAAAATTATTGAATTAAAACCAAAATCTGAAAAACTTAAACAGATATTAGTAAACCGGATTTTTACCACACAGGATAGCGGGATACAAAATTTATCTTTATCTTCGTTATCAGAAATTTTGTCACAGGAAGATTTTTATTTAATCAAAGATTTATATACAAACGGTTCTATTTTAGTAAAACTATGGTGTTTAGAACAAATTAAAAAGTTTTCTTTATCAACTGAATTAGAATCATTGTTGTTATCTGCGTTAAAAGAACAACAAAATATTCTTAGACAGAAAGCTGTTGAAGTATCAGGTTCGTTTTTAATATCTAAAAAAATATATGATGCAGTTTTATATATTTCACAAAATGATACAAATTATACAATAAGAAGTGTTGCAGCAAAAGTTTTAGGTATAAAAAAATAAAATTTTGGTTCAAAAAAACTGCAACAACATGGTTGTTGCAGTCTAAAGGGTAAGTTTAATTTTTGGTAGCCGCAGACTTTAGCCTACGCAATTTCGTTAATGAAAAACGCAACTTAAAGGTTGCGGATACCCAAATACTACATGGAGTGTGGGCTGATGTCCACACAAATTATAGAGTTGTCCATAAACATCATAAAATAGTTACTAAAACTAAATTTTTCTGGGGGTAAAAAAACTTATGAGTGCAAAAGATAGAAGAAAAAGATTGCGTATTGTCCATAAATTACAACTTAAATATACTTTAAGTTTGTTACTACCATTTTTTATTATTTTACTTATAGTAGAATTACAGATGCTTTATGTGATAAAATATCTTCTTCCGTATATAGAATTTCTTACAGTCAAAGAAATAATAATTAAAAGTATAATCATCATAATG